>JAYUCN010000353.1:0-4943 GCA_043740335.1 Planctomycetota bacterium | reverse complement strand
ATCTCGAGCCCGACCGGCTCAATCGCTGACCGGGAATCGTCGATAGGAACGGCGATGCAGACCAAGAAGCCCTGGCGGCTCGGCACGCGCGCGCAGTTGCTGCTGCGGGGGCTCAGGTATGCCTCGATCCTGCCCTATGTTTCGATCGACGGCTGGTTGACGGTCGACGAAGCGATCGCACTCTACGAACTGGCGCGTTCGCTGCCGCACGAACACCCGCTCGCCGTCGAGATCGGTTGTTGGCAGGGCAAGAGCAGCGTCTGCCTGGCCCGCGGTCTCGCCGGCAAGAGCACGCCGCGCCTGTGCTGCATCGACCCGTTCGACGCCTCCGGCGACGAGGCGAGCAGGGACGAGTACAGCGAACGGGCGAACCTCACCGGCCCCTTGCGCAGCGCGTTCGAGCAGAACCTGCGCGATGCCGCGGTGCGGGACATCGTCGACGTGCGGCCTGGATTGAGTCACGAGCATGCCATCGCGTGGCAAGAGCCCATCGATCTCCTGTTTCTCGACGGCGACCACAGCTACGAGGCCGTGCGGTCCGACTTCACCGACTGGACTCCCAAGGTCCGCGCCGGCGGCTTCCTCTGCCTGCACGATGTCGTGCATCCCGTGCACGAAGGCCCCCGCCGCATCGTCGACGAGTTCGTTCGTCCCGACCCGCAGTGGATCGAGCGGCGACAGGTCGACAGCATGCTCGTCGTGCAGAAGGCCATGGCGTAATCCTGCGATGCCCGGCTTGGACCATCCGCGAGTCTCCATCGTCGTCGTCACGTCGGACCGTTGCTCCGATCTGCGGCGCTGCCTCGGCGAGTTGCGCAGCCACTTGACTGCGGCCGACGTGCCATCGGCCGAAGTCCTGACGGTCCACGCGCCGAACGACACCGAGGCGATCGCCATGGTGCAGGCCGAGTTCCCATGGGTAGGTGTCCACACCGCCGCGGAACGCCACCTCAGCAAGCAGCGCAATCTGGGCGCTGCGAAGGCCCGCGGCGAGATTCTCATCTACCTCGACGACGACGCCTGGCCGCGGCCGGGATGGCTGCGCGAACTGACCGCCGCGTTCGCGGCGGAACACGTCGTCGCAGCGAGTGGCCCCGTGTACCGCGGCAACGGTTCGCTCCAGTGCGCACGCCTCGCGGCCTCGCCGCTCGGCAGGATCATCGCCGTTCCCGGGGACGCGCCGATACCCGCAGGCATGTCACCGACCTTCTCGGGCTGCAACCTCGCAATCCGCCGACGCGCGCTGTTCGCCTGTGGCGGGTTCGACGAGAACCTCGTCTACCAGCCCGACGACATGGATGTCTGTTGCCGCCTGTTCGCGCTCTCGGGCCGATCGGTGGCGGCGATGCGCTTTCAGCCGATGGCGGCCGTGAACCATGAGTCGTCGCCCGGTCCGTTCCGCCGCACGCTGCACGATCGCGCCTGGTTCACGGTGGCACGCGACACCATCTACTTCGCCTTCCGGCACGCTGGTGTTGTCCGCGCCTCGATCGGTGCCGGTCCGCTGCAGCTGCCGAAGCTGGCTCGCTTCTTCGTGTGGCTCGCCACGGGCAAGCTCGGCCCCATTGCGTTCCTGCGCTGCGTCGGCAAGCAGATCGGCGGCACGATCGCTGGGTATGGCAAGGGCCTGTGCCGCAGTCCGATCCTGCCACTGCAACCGCTGGCCGCAGCGCCGTGTCCGACGCACCCGGCCGCATCGCCGGCGACGGGAACGACTCGAATCGTGGAACCAGCTCCATGCCGCCCCCCGCAGCCTGTGTAGCTCAGAGCGCGGCAACCGCGACCGCGACCACGACCTGTGCCGCGGTGGTCGTTCACTACCGCGATGCCGCCCAGACGTTGGCCTGCCTCGCTTCGTTGTTCGCCCAGGACCCGCAGCTCGAAGTGGTGGTGGTCGACAACTGCTCGCCTGATGGCTCGGGCAACGCACTCGCGCACGACCTCGCGGCCCGGTGCTCTGTGCACCTGCTGCGCTCCGCTCGCAACGGCGGCTTCGGTGCTGGCTGTAATCAAGGCATGGAGTTCGCGCTGCTGCATTGGCCCGGCTTGCAGCACGTCCTGCTGCTCAACCCCGATGCGTTGATGGGACCAAGCGCGCTGTGCGAATTGCTCGCGACCGGCCGGCGACACCCGGCCGCCGGCATCGTCGGCTGCCGCATCGAAGACGGCACCGGTTGCACCTGGTTCGCGAATGGGCGTCGGCCCCGTTGGACACTGAGCGGGTTCCACTGTGCAGCGCCGACCGTCGACGAACATCCCTGCGGGTTCGTGACCGGAGCTTGCATGTTGATCGACGCCGACCTCCTGCGCACCGGGCTTCGCTTCGAAGAGTCCTACTTCCTCTACTGCGAGGACGTGGACCTGTGCTGCGAGGTGCTGGCCCGCGGCCGCGAGCTGTGGGTCACGCAGCGGGCGCAGGTGCGCCATCTCGGCGGTGGCAGCCTGCCGGGTCGGCCGGTGCTCCGCGAACTGACTGCCGAGCGACTGTTCTGGCTCACACGCGCCAAGGTGATCCTGGCGCGGCGCCGCCTGCCTTGGCTGCAGCGACTGTCGTTCTTCCTGGCGGCGTGTTGCGTCAAGCCGCTGGTCGGGCTCGTCCTCACCAGGTCGCCGCGGTTCCTGGGTCCGTACTACCGCGGTCTGCTGAGCGGCCTTCGGGTCAAGATCGACCGGGCCAGGATCTACCGGGGTGCGATCAACCGTTCGCCAGCGACGCGATCGCGGACTTGACGAGCACGCTCTTGGCCACCGGCTTGTTGCGGGGCTTGCGCTGACCCAGCAGCTCGCGCGACAGCGTTTCTTCGAGTTCGCGATCCCGTTGCCGACCAGTCATGTGCAGACCGGCTTCGAGTTCCTTCGCGGCCGCTGCGTTCGTGCAGGTCATCCGCTGAGCCTGGGCGCTCGCGTCGTAGTAGCGGGCACCCGGCTGCACGGCGACCAGGCGCGCGCCATCGTGCGTCGAGACCATCGCCCCCTCGGGTACTTCGAGCCAATTGCCCCTGGCAACCACGTTGTCGCGCTCGCTCCAACGATCGCGGCTGCTCGGGTCGATCGGCCGTTCGTCATCCAACAGGTAGCTCGGTGTGACGTCGTAGTGCTTGCACAATGCGATCAGCATTGGCAGGGTCGGCAAGGAACGCCCCTGTTCGAGGTGGGACATCGTGGCCGGGCGCACAGCCAGGATCTTGGCAGTGACGCCCTGGGCTTCGCGCTTGAGACGGGTACGGAGGTAGAACAGCTTGAGGTGCAGGCGCCGCATGGAAGGAAGAGAGGGGGAGGAGGTTTCGGGCGGAACAAGGCACGATCGCCGCAATACCCTGGATCGGCAATGCGATCACGATCTGCGAAAGTCTAACACTTCTGCGTAGCTGACGGCCCTCAGGGGTAGTTCCGAGAGTCTGAAAGTGATTACCCGGAGAGGCAGGAGGCCGTGGTATTGGACGTTCGTTCGTCGCATTCTGTTCGGTTAGAGTGAAAGTCGGCAGACCGAACGGAGAACGAATGCCACCTAGCTGGTCGCCGCCGGAAGTAACCCTTGCTCCACCCACATGGGAAAGGGATCTTGCAAGCGCCCGGCGGTTCGGGGTGCCAGTCGCCGCAACCCGCGACGCCACCACGTGGCAGCTCTTTCGTTCGGCTAACCGTATGGAACTCTGCGGACCGACCGGCCGGGGCGCGGTGCGCCTCGAACTCGATCTGCAGTCGGGGCCCATGGCGCGGCGGCTGCGCGGCTCGCGACGCGATGAACCGCTGCCGCGTGCGATCGGCTTGCCGCGACGTCAGACACCCCCGTCCGTCGTCGACGCAACCGCTGGTCTGTGCCGTGATGCCATGGTCCTTGCCCATCTAGGCTGCTCGGTCACGGCCATCGAGAGAATTCCCGCGCTGGCGATGCTCGCGCACGACGCCATCGAGCACTCGGCGCTGGCCCTGCGGCTCCTGGTCGTCGCCACCGACGCCGTGAAGTGGCTGCTCGACGTGCCGATCGACCAGGCCCCAGCCGTCGTCTACCTGGACCCGATGTTCGCCGACGCTGGCCGTGCGCAGGTGAAGAAAGACATGCAGGTCTGTCGCGCCCTGGCCGGCCCACCCGACGATCCGACTCCGCTCTTCCTGGCCGCTCGGCGGGTGGCGCGCGAACGCGTGGTCGTGAAGCGCCATCACGACCTGCCCCCGATCGCCGACGGCGTGTCATTCACCGTCGACGGCGAACGCGTCCGGTTCGATGTCTACCTGTCCGTGCCTGGTTGCGGCAATCCCGCGCTCAACGACGCCCCGTGCCGCGAAACCCCGATCCCCGAAACCCCAGTGCCGTGAAGGCCTCGACTGTCTCTACCCACACGGGCGCCAGCGGCACCTGCCGCCCTATCTCGGCGACTTCGTGCGCGCGCATGCCGCCGAGGACCAGGGCACTGCGGCGCGTCCACCGCGGCAGCATCATCGGCAGCGTCGCCAGCAGTTCGGCCGCCGTCAGGTTCGCGACGACGCAGTCGGCGGGCGACATGGTGTCGGGACCACCGAGGTGAACGGCAGCACCCGGCAGCAGTTCGCGCGCCGCGAACACCGCGGGCGCCTCGATGTCGCAGGCCTCGAGCTGCGGACACCCACGCACCAGCCCATAGAGAGCGAGGATGCCCGAGCCCGTACCGACATCGCCGAGGCTCGCGGGCGCATCCCAGAGTCGATGCAGACAGCGCAGCGTCGCCTTGGTGCTGGCGTGTTCGCCGCTGCCGAACGCGTTACCGCGAGGCACCACGAGTTCGATCCCGCGGAAGTCGGCGGGGCGGTCGACCCACGGCGGGCGCACGAGCAGGTCCGGTGCTATCCGGATGGCGGCGTCGTGTTCGAGGCCGGTGATCTGAAGGTCGGCCGGCGAGATGGAGAGCTCGCGCACGACGAGCCCGGGTTGGGGCAGATCGGGCAATGAGGACGCGAGCCAGACC
>JAYUCN010000352.1:0-4952 GCA_043740335.1 Planctomycetota bacterium | reverse complement strand
GTCCATCGCGTCGATGGTGTAGGGCAGCGCGGTCGAGATGTCGATCCCGCCTGGATCCGCGCTCGCGCCAGCCGGCGAGTAGCCGACCAGGTAGGAGGTTCCGGTCGCAGCCATCGTCTGCCACGCAAAGACCACCTGGCCCGACACGTAGAACTGCATCTGCCAGGTGCTGTCGTCGACAGTCGACGTGCCCCCGAAGTTGCGCACGTTGTTCCACGTCACCACGGTGACCGTCGCGTTCTGCTCGACCTCGATGGTGCCACCCGCTGTCGGATTGAAGTCGTGCCAACACGACCAGATGGTCTGGGGGGCAGCGAGCATCGTCGTGACGGTCGGTGTGAAGCCGACGCCGTTGCCGGTCGCCGTCGAGACGTAGCCGTTCGAGCAGACCGTGAGCGAGGTGACGACGCCGGTGTTGGCCGGGAACGAACCCATGGCCAAGAGCGGCACGGTGACCTCCGAGTCATCGGTCAAGGCGAGCACCTGCGGCGTGCTGATCGAGCCCTGCGAGAGGAACCCGCCAGCGGATAGCACCACGTAGCCACCCGCGGCGGGAATCAGGGTCATGCTCGTACCGTTCAGGTCGAAGGCGGCCGGCGATGAGAACAACTCGTAAGCCGAAGCGTACGCGCGGATGCAGCCCTGGCCCAAGTTGGTGTTCGTCGCGAACGTTCCGGACCCTGCGCTGGTGAAGTAGATGTTGGTGTTGACCACGCGCGGAGTGAAGAGACCGCCGGCGAACGCCACGTTCGAAGCCTCACCGGCCTGCAGCGTCACCTCGTTGGTGACGACGGTCTGGTTCGCGCCGCTGCCGTTCGTGTAGCTGTGCGCAACACCGACGGCGGCGAGGGCAACTCCGTACAAACCCGCGGGCAATGCAATCGGACCGATTGCGACGGGACTCGGCACGCCGAGGCCAAGACTGGTGACGGTCCCGCTCGAGACGAGGGTCCACGCCGCCATGTTTGTCTGGATGCCAGCCCTGCCGCCGGCCGCGATGTAGACGTTGATCGAACCAGTGCCGCTCACGTTGAGGTCGAGCGCCGTGATCGTGATGCCGCTGGCAATCGTGACGTCGAGGTCGAAGTAGACGCCACCACCGACCGCACCGGCGTTGTTGTTGAGGAACGTGGTCGTCAGGGGGCTCTGTGCGGTGACCACAGCAGCGGTGAGGCACAGGACGAGATGGTGGTAGCGCATGATCTTGGCCGCGAGAACGAAGGGGAGACACGAGCCGAGGCATCGAGAGTAGCGCCGTTTCTCGCCTTGCCAAGCTGCGACGGCGCACCAGGCGATCTGTGGATCGATCCTCAGAACTCTGCGCCTCTTTGGCAGGGAACGGTCGTGCCCGGCACTCCAGGCTCTGCCTGGTTGCGCTGACAGCGCGTGCGCTCGACTGTCGGCGGCTGCGACCCCGTGGGATCAGGTCCGCTTGAACTCGTCCCACATGGCGCGCTGCATCACGACTTGGAGGCCGACGAGTCGGTCCTTCACGACCAGGTGGTAGCGACCCAGCTCGAAGTCGTCGCGGCCCTCGACCATGCGCTTCCGCCAGCCGATGCCTTGCTGCTCCGTGATCTCGCGCGCGAGGCTCGCGAACGCCTTGCGTGCCTCGGCGGCACTCGCGGCGATGTACTGGCGGAACACTCGCCCGTCGAGGAGTTCGGTCTTGCCGTTCGGTGAGCCGAGCAACAGCAGATCGGTCAGCGTGAGGTGAGCCTTCGTCGGCGTCGCGGGCACGGGTGCTACCGTGGAGACTGACTGCAGTTCATACCGGGGCTCGATGTCCAGCTCCGCGAACCACGCGTTCGCGCGCTGCAGCAGGGCAGCGCGATCTTTCGCTTCCCAGCGGGTGCGCAGATCCGGGTAGGCGGCGAGCACGGCGCGGAAGCGGCCGAAGGCGCCCTTGCCCGCGAGCGCGACGTTCAGCAGTTGCTGGATGTCCGCTTCGTCGACGCTCGCGGCGAAGTCCTGCATTGCCCCATGCGCTTCGCGCGCCTCGCGCCGCGGAACCTCGACCCACCGGTCGTCGTCGAGATCGAAGTCGGGCTCTTCCCCCGTGAACTCCGGATCGATCCAGACCTCGACCTTGCCGGTCTGCTGATCGAGGTACGAAGGCGGCGCGTCGCCGTAGGCATCCATGGCGTCGAGCACGGACTCCATGTCGACCTGCAGTGTTCGAAGCGACATGCCCCGCAGTCTACCAAACGACGCGGGGAGAGTTTCTTGTCATCACCGCTCTGGCTACCGACGATGGCCCTTCATGGCCAGCCTCGAAGTCCTGCTCGACAACAACCGCCGCTGGAGCGAGCGCATGCGGGCCGAGGATCCCGAGTTCTTCGCCCGCCTCGCCGCCGCCCAAGCCCCCAAGTACCTGTGGATCGGTTGCTCTGACAGCCGCGTGCCCGCCAACCAGATCCTCGGCCTGTTGCCCGGCGAGATCTTCGTGCACCGCAACGTCGCCAACGTCGTCGTGCACGCGGACCTCAACTGTCTCTCGGTGCTGCAATTCGCGATCGACGTGCTCATGGTCGAGGACGTCATCGTCACCGGCCACTACGGCTGCGGCGGCGTGGCCGCCGCGCTCGCCGATCGGCGTCTCGGCCTCGTCGACAACTGGTTGCGGCACGTGCAGGACGTGCAGCGCAAGTACGAAGGCCTGCTCGCCAGCACGCCGCTGGCGGCGCGGCACGACCGGCTCTGCGAACTGAACGTGATCGAGCAGGTGAACAACGTGTGCCAGACGACGGTCGTGCAGGATGCGTGGGCGCGCGGCCAGCGCGTCGTCGTGCATGGCTTCGTGTACTCGCTCGACGATGGCTTGCTGCGCAGGCTGGGCGTCACCATCACGGGACCGTTGCCGGTCGGCGAGTCGCTGCGCGCGGCGGTGCGTTCGTTGCCGGCTCGCTGACATTGGCGCCCGACGCGTCGCCGGCGGTCTTCGTCGAGGAGGAGCAGCGTCGATGGCCTCCTGCGGCCGGGCCGCCCGGGCCTACGCATCGGGATCGCGCGGGGACCGCAAGAGCCGGACGTAGCACCAGACCACGAGGGTGATGATGCCGCCGACGGCAATGACGAGGATCGTCAGGCCAGCAGAGCTGAGCCTGTTGCCGCCCGCATCTTCGCTGCCAACGAACGGAAACGCGATCTCGGTGCGACGAGCCGGCTCCAGAACAGCATGTTCGCAGTCGGCAGCAGGACGATCGTCACCTCGGTCAGCGTGCCGGCGCGAACGGTCTGCCAGCCGCTGCGGCCGCGCAGTGCTTCGCCCGCGGGTGGCACGACGCTGACGAACGTGCGGCCATCCTTGACTTCGAAGGTGACCATGCCGGTGCGGTCGGTGGTTCCTTCATGCTCTGCTGCGGTGACCTCACAGCCCGCGAGGGCATCGCCGCACATTCCTTGGCGGGCCAGCGGTGCTCCAACCCAGAGTTGGAGCGCTACGCTGCGTGATCGTGCACCAACCCGCCACAGGTACTCCGCCCGCCAAGCACTCGCACCTTCGCCTGGTGCTGATCGGCTGCGCGCTCGTGCTGGCCGGCCCGATCGCACTGGGCGTCCTGTTCGACCATCCACTGCTGCGCAGCACCGGGCTGCCGGCGTGGCCGCCGATGGTCGCAGGGTGCATCGCGGCCGGCGTCGCCGCGCGCGCCGACCGCCGCTTCGGCGTCTGGTTGCTCGCGGGGCTCGCCATGCTCGGCACGCTCGCGTTCGCGTGGGGCTTCTGGGTGTTCGCGCGCATGCCCGCGACCGACGAGTTCGCGCGGCTCGAACGCGCGCCCGACTTCACGCTGCCCGATCAGGACGGCACGCCGGTGAGCCTCGCCGATCTGCTCGCGCGCGGGCCCGTGCACCTGGTCTTCTACCGTGGCTTCTGGTGAACGAGTTGTCGCTCCGAGCTGCGCGGCCTGGTCGAGGTCGCCACCGAACTGAAGCAGAAGGGGGGCACGCTGGTCGGCATCTCGGTCGATCGCCCCGTCGAGGCGCGCGCGATGCGCGAGCGTCTGCAGCTCGACTTCCCGTTGTTGTGCGACATCGAGCGTGCGGTCATCCGGCGATACGGACTCGTCGCTGACAACGGCGCTCCGGGCACCAGCGAGATCGCGGTGCCCGGGCACATGTTGATCGCGCCGGACGGGCGCGTGCTGTGGCGATTCGCGGCAGGTCGCATCACCGAACGGCCAGAACCTGCGGAAGTGTTGGCGCAGGTGCGCAAGTTGTGAGCGGCCCGCTGCGCGCACGTCGAGACGCGTGACGTCCTCGTTGCGTCGCGTTCGCGCGGCACCACCTTGACCACTGCACTGGTCGCCCCGACCATCCGCCGTCGCATGGCCGTGACCGAACCCAAAGCCCTGCTCGAGATCGTGCAAGGCGACCAGCCACCGCGCCGCTTCGCGCTCGGACCCGCGACCGTTCGCATCGGCCGCGCCAAGGAGAGCGAGATCCACGTGCCCGAATCGCACGTCTCCAAGGCGCACGCCGAGGTGCGCTTCGAAGGTGGAGGCTTCCACATCGTCGACGTCGGCAGCCGGTCCGGCGTCACGGTCAACGGTCAGCGCGTCGAACGGCAACTGCTCGCCGACGGCGACGTGATCACGCTGGGCGAGGAATCACCCGTGCGCATGACGTTCCGCGCCTCGCTGCCACTGGGTCCGCGCGCGCAGGATGCCAAGATCATCACGAACGTCTCGGCCGACGTGCAGCGCGGCGGCATGGCGCGACTGGCGCGGTTCTTCGAGTTCAGCCGCAAACTAGGAGGTGGCTTCACGCTCGAAGAAGTGCTGCAGGACGTCGTCGACCTTGCGATCGAAGTGACCGGGGCCGAACGCGGCATGCTCATCCTCGCGCGCCCCGACCACACGCTGGAGACGCGCGTCGCGCGCATGGTCGGTGGGCGTTCGCTGCCAAAGGAAGGCATGAAGGCGAGCGAGACGCTCGTGCGCCAGTCGATC
>JAYUCN010000351.1:0-4971 GCA_043740335.1 Planctomycetota bacterium | reverse complement strand
ACACGGCCTTTCGCGAGAGTGCCCCCCGCCGTTCGTGGGTTTGCGGGCCGTCGATGCCCGAAAATGGCCTCGAATCAGTTCCAACTGCGGAACTTGGGTTAGCCGCGTACGGGCGGCAACCGCACCCTGGAAAGCTCGCAACCTGACAACCAGGAAGCGAGCAAGGCCCTGGTGACTTCGCGACGCGGGCCAGCAAGGGCGACGGAGCCCATGCGTACTCGTCGGGCGCGCCGACACGCCGAGCTTGAAGTGATTGGGTTCGCGGCCGTCGCTACGCCTTCTGCTCGTGCCGCCGCAGCGATTCGATCCTGGCGATGACTTCCTCGGGATCCGGCCAGCCGCCACCGAGAATCTTCTTCAGCATGCCGCCGCCGCGAGCCGGCCCCGCCAAGCCGCTTCAAGGCGCGGTGCGCGCGTTCGCGAGTTCTCTCGCCGTGACTTCCTGCTGCTCCCACTGCCCATACAAGTGACCCTTCGACGCCAGCGCGCGCAGACGCCGGCGCACCTCGTCGGTCAGCACGCCGGGCGGCGCCTTGCGGAACGGGGTGCCTGGCAGTGGCAGGAAGGTATGCCCGTGCACCTTCGCCCCGCGTTCGACGAGGCGGTCCATGAGCCGCAGCGTTGCGTCGAGGTCATCCGGCTCTTCGCCCGGCAGCCCAAGCAGGAAGTCGACGTGCGGCACGAAGCCGTGCTCGACACACAACGCGACCGCGCGCTCGATCGCGGCACTGTCGTGGCCCCGTTCGCTCGCCGCGAGCACCCGATCGCTGCCCGACTGACCGCCGACGATGAGGGCCTTGTTGCTGACCCACTTCTTCAGCAGCCGCAGCGACGCATCGGTGACGTGTTCGGGCCGCACTTCGCTCGGGAACGTGCCGAACCACAGCCGCCGCTCGGGACCGATCTCCTCGCGCACGCCCGCGAGCAGCGCTTCGACGGCGGCGAGGTCCGGCTCGGCGGTCGCCGTGCCGTAGCTCATCGAGGTCGGCGTCAGGAAGCGGAAGTCCTTGAAGCCACGCCCGACGAGGTAGCGCACCCAGCGCCGCACGTTGGCGACGGACCGATGCCGGAAACTGGCGCCCGCGAAGTACGGCGTCTGGCAGAAACGGCACGCGTAGATGCAACCGCGCGTGATCTCGATGGGGCCGAAGCGATCGTGGGCCGGCCCGAATGGCGGGAAGTCGTCGAGCACTGTGCGCCCCGCACGGCCATTGCGATGCAGCACACCGTGCTCCAGCCACGCCACGCCGCCGACCGAGCGCCCATCGGCTCCTTCACGCAGCGCCTGCACGAGATCGCGGATCATGAGTTCGCCTTCGCCGGTGGCGACGAGATCGAAGCCCGCGCGCAGGGTCGCCACGGGTTCGGCGGTTGCATGCACACCGCCCGCGACGTGCACGACACGTGGGTCGTCGATCTGAGCCTTGACCTCGAGCAGTTCGCGCGCGAGTTGCGCGAAGTCCGGCGAATAGAACGACCAGCCCACGAGCACACGATCCCCACGCGCCAGTGCCCGCTGCACCGCGGCGACCAGGGCATTCACGCCGTTGGCGAACTCGATCGCCACTCCGACAGCCCAGGGGTCGGTCTCGAGCGCCCCGGTCAGCACGTGGAACGCGAACTTGCCCGTGCGGCGGTAGGCCCAGACGACGGTCAGGGGCACCATGCCACTGCACGATAGCCCCCGACCGCGGGCCGCAGTAGTTCGGGCTCACACACAGAACCTCAGCGGACCTTTGCCAACTCGCCCGCCAGCGCGCAAACTTCGCGCCGACTACTCTCACCCCGCAGGAGTCCCGCCAGATGTTTGCTCAGCGCATGCGCCAGAAGGAGTCGGAGTTCTACTTCGTCAGCTACCCGGCCGCGGACCTGCTGCGCAAGGTCCGCTTCGTGTCGCGCTTCTATGGCGACCGCGGCCAGACGATCGGCGGCGAAGAACAGAAGGGCAGGAAGAAGGAGCCCGACGAAGTCGAGCGCTACGTGCAGGCGATCGAGAAGAACAGCAAGTCGTTCCAGCGCGACCTGAACCGCAGGAAGATCCAGCAGATCAAGGACTTCTATCGCAACGAGACGCGGCAGCCCGTGATCCCCGGCGCGGTGTTGCTGTTCAGCACCGAGCGGCTCGAGTTCCAACCGCTGAAGGGCATGGAACGCGCCGGCAACCTGGTCGAGCCTCGCAGCGACTTCCTCATCATCGACGGCCAGCATCGCCTGGCCGGCCTGCACTTCTATCTCCAGGAGAAGGACGCCGACCGCCGCGTCGAAGTGCCGGTCGTGATCTTCGACGGCAAGACCGCCGACTTCGCGACCGAGATGTTCGTCGTCATCAACAGCACGCACACGCGCATCAACCGTTCGCACCTCATCGATCTCTACGAGCGCATCGAGTGGGGCACCGACCCGGAGAAGAAGTACGCGGCGATGCTCGTGCGCGCCCTCTACGAATCGGACGACTCGCCGCTCCAGTACCACATCAACATGCTGGGCGGCCGTTCGAGCCAGGAGATGTGGATCAACCAGGCGCAGATCTTCGGCGAGGTCTATCGGCTCATCCGCAGGAAGGAGGCGCAGCACCGTTTCAAGGACGGGCGCGGCTGGAGCAAGGAGCGCGGTTATGGCCTCGTGCGCGACACGTTGAAGGCCCTGGGCAAGACGTTCGGGGAGGCGTGGGGCGACAACAAGAACCACATGGTCACGCGCGACGTGACGATCGGCGCGATGCTGCGGTTCTGTGGTGATGTCGCGGCGCGCATCGACGCGACCGTGGTGCCGGGGCCCGAGCTGGTCAAGCTGCTCGAAGCGCGCTTCAAGCCGATCGGCGAACTCACCGGCGAGTTCCGTCGCGAAGGCTTCTACGAACGCTTCCCGGCCCGTGGCCCGCTCGAACGCATCGACATCATCCGCAAGCGTCTCGCACGACAGGCGCGGTTCGAATAGGCGCTTGTCGAGTCGCCTCACCAGCCCTTGGCGAGCCGCAGCTGCGTGATGTGCGCGATGTGGTGCGCACCGTGCCATGCATAGAGAGCGGTGAGGTCGTCGAGCGTCATCTTGCCGTTCTCGCTGTGCACGCACGCGCGCGCGAACGCGTGCTCGGGCACCGACCGCAGGCAGTGCACCCAGCGATCGTGGATCGCCTGCACGAGCAACAGTGAAGGCCCGATCGGACCCTGCGCATCGGCGAGCTTCGCCCATTCGTTCTCGTCGTAGGCTTTGACGGGCGGATCCTTCTCCGTGATCGTCAGCTTGTGCCGCACATAGGCGTTGATGTGGCTGTCGGCGATGTGATGCACGACCTGCCGAACGGTCCAGCCGCCGGCGCGGTAGGGTGTGTCGAGCTGCGCCTGGTCGAGGCCGCGCACGGCTTCGTAGAGGGCATTCGGCGTCGCGGCGAGGCGGCCGATCGCGGTCGCACGCGCCGCCGCCGTGAGCGAGCCGGTCAGTTCCTGCTTGCCGATGGGATATCGAGGGTCGGTCATTGGGGTTCCTGCTTCGGTTCGACGATGGCGAGCACCGCACCCTGATCCACCGTGCCGCCTTTCCTGGCGGCGACGGACTGCACGACACCAGCGATGCCCGCGGTGAGCTTGTGTTCCATCTTCATCGCCGACAGGACTACGAGCGTCTGGTCGGCGGCAACCGTGTCGCCCGGCTTGCAGAGCACGTCGAGCACGGTGCCCGACATCGGCGCCCGGATCGAACCGTCGGCGCCACTGCCACCACCGCCGCGAAGCACGGACGGCTGTGCGAGCGTGTGCGTGCGACCGTTCACGCGGACCATGAACTGCTTGCCGGCGGGCGCGCCGTAGGCCACGAACGAACGTTCGAACTCCTGGCCGACGGGGGCCAACCGCACGCCGCCGTCGCCGAGCGCCTGCGCGTGGTACTCGTAGGTCGCGGCACCGACGCGAACGCGCCAGCGATCACCGTCGAGCCGTTCCGCCGACACCGCGACGGGCTTGCCATCGCGCAGGTACTCCTTGCTGATCTTCATCGTGTGCCCTCGAACACGCGGAAGCCGGCCAGGTCCTGCCAGACCGCGGCCGAGCCGTTCGTCGACGTCGCCGCACCCGCACCGCCGCCACCGTTGGCCGCGTGCTTTGCCACTGCCTGACACAACACCGCCGCCGCGAGCGCAAGATCCTCCGGAGCCTGCTGCGGACCCGCAGCGAGTTCCGGCCGCAGCTTCAGCATGTCCGTGCGCAGCCGCGCGCCGCGGAACGCCGCGTCATCGACGATGCGGCGCAGGAAGTCGACGTTGGTCGGAATGCCGAGGTATGCCGTGTCACGCAGCGCCTGGCTCATGCGCGCACACGCCATCGCGCGGTCGGGCGCCCAGACGATCAGTTTGGCGAGCATCGAGTCGTAGAAGGGCGGCACCTCCCAACCCATGTAGACGCCGCTGTCGACGCGGATGCCGGGCCCTTCGGGTTCCTTCACTAGACGCAGCATGCCCGCCGCCGGGATGTAACCCTGCTCGGGCGACTCGGCGCAGATGCGCGCTTCGATCGCATGGCCGCGCGGCCGCAGGTCCTTGCCCGCGAGCAGTTGTTCGAGGCAACCACCCGCAGCGACGTGCACCTGCAGATGCACGAGGTCCGTGCCCGTGACGAGCTCGGTGACCGGGTGCTCGACCTGCAGGCGCGTGTTCACTTCGAGGAAGTAGAACTCGCCCTTCTCGTCGAGCAGGAACTCGGCGGTACCGGCGTTGTCGTAGCCGACGCGCTTCGCAAGCGAGACCGCGGCGGCCCCCATCTTCTGCCGCAGCGCTTCGTCGACGACGGCCGACGGCGCTTCTTCGAGCACCTTCTGGTGGCGGCGCTGCACGGAGCACTCGCGTTCGTGCAGCGACACGACGTAGCCGTGCTGGTCGCCGATGAGCTGGATCTCGATGTGGCGCGCGGGGAACACGGCGCGCTCAAGGATCATGCGGTCATCACCGAACGACGCCTTCGCTTCGCGGCGCCCCGCGAC
>JAYUCN010000350.1:0-4974 GCA_043740335.1 Planctomycetota bacterium | reverse complement strand
CCCATGCCCGCCTACCTGCCCGCCAACCTGGCCGCCATCCTGCAGACCGGCGACACGCCGCCCAATGTGTTCCTGCTGCTCACCATCGCCGCCGCGGCGATGATCATGCTCAGCTTCGTGATCCTCGTCGTGAAGCGCTACCAGCGCTGCCCGAGCAACCAGGTCCTCGTCATCTTCGGCAAGATCGCGTCGGGCCAGTCGGCGCGCTGCCTGCACGGCGGCGGCGCCTTCGTCTGGCCCCTGATCCAGGACTACGCGTTCCTGTCGCTCGATCCGATGCAGATCGAGATCCCGCTGCGCGGTGCCCTCTCGGCCGAGAACATCCGCGTCAACGTGCCGTCGGTGTTCACGGTCGCGGTCGGCACCGGCGCCGCCGTCATGCAGACGGCCGCCATCCGGCTGCTCGGTCTGGACCCGCGCCAGGTCATGAAGCAGGCCGAAGACATCATCCTCGGCCAGCTGCGTCAGGTGATCGCCTCGATGACGATCGAGGACATCAACCGCAACCGCGACAAGTTCCTCGACAGCGTGCAGAACTCGTTGACGCCCGAACTCGAGAAGATCGGCCTCGTGCTGATCAACGTGAACATCACCGACATCACCGACGAGTCGGGCTACATCGAGGCGATGGGCAGGAAGGCCGCGTCCGAAGCGATCCAGTCGGCCGAGATCGACGTCGCCAAGCAGCAGATGCGCGGTTCGATCGGCGTCGCCGAGGCCAAGCGCGAACAGGACGTCATGGTCGCCAACGCCGAGAAGGTGCGTGAGATCGGCACCAAGGAGGCGGAACGCGAGAAGCTCGTGCGCCTTGCCGACCTGGCCAAGGAGACCGGCATCGGCAAGAGCCGCGCCGAGCTCGAACAGCAGAGCGCGATCAAGGTCCAGGAGCGCCAGATGCGCATCCAGGTCGCCGAGGCCGAGGCCATGGCGATCACGGGCGAGAACCTCGCGCGCGCCAAGGGTGTCGACGCCGAAGCGACGCTGAAGGTGCGCCAGGCCGACGCCTTCCAGCTCGCCGAGACGCGCCGCCGCGAAGCGGACGCGAAGGTGCGCGAGATGCAGTACCTCGCCGAGGCGCGCGCGGCCGACGCGATGGCGACGAAGATCGAGAGCGAACAGCGCGCCGAACTCGAAGCGGCGGCGAAGGCGCAGAAGGCCAGGCTCATCGTCGACGCCGAGGCGCAGGCCGAGCAGGTCCGCCTGCGCGCCCAGGCCGAAGCCGGGGCGACGTTCGCGCGGCTCGAAGCGCAGGCGCGCGGCGAGTACGAGATCCTCGCCAAGAAGGCCGAAGGCCTGCGGCGCATCGTCGAAGGCTGCGGCGGCGCGCAGCAGGCGTTCCAGTTGCTGTTGCTCGAGCATCTGCCGCACATGGCCGAGACGGCGGCGAAGGCGATCGCCAACGTGAAGTTCGACAAAGTCGTCGTCTGGGACGGCGGCGGCCAGAACGGCAAGAACGCAACCGCCGGATTCCTGCACGGCCTCGCGGGCAGCCTGCCACCGCTGCTCCAGATGATGCGCGACATCGGCGGCGTCGAGATGCCGGCCTACTTCGGCAAGCTCGCCGAGGGGCCGGAGTCTGGAACAGGCGCGGGCAAGCCCGTGGCGGCGACGCCCGTCGCGACGCCTGGCAAGCCGACCGCGCCACCGGCCAAGGGCTGAGAGCCTGAGAGAGAATCCAGGATACAGGCTCTCAGATTGCTCCTGGTGGCCGCCTTCGCGGCCACGCAGAGAGTGGGAAACCAATTGTTTCCCACGCTCTGAGTCCCACGCCGGACTTCTCGGAAGCAGTTGGCTGCTGCGCAGGGAGCAGTAGGACACAATGGCCCGACCTCCTCCGTCGGCTTCCCTGCCTTCTGCACAACCATGCGCCTCCCTGCACCGCTGCTCCTCTCGTTGCTCTTGTTCCCCTGCGGGCTCGCCGCGCAACGCACACTGGTCTTGCCGCCAGCCGCTGCTGGCGTCGAACAAGCAGGTTCGACGACCGCCCTGTGGGGCGCTGCGAACGCATCGAAGCGCAACCTGGTGGTCTACGACGACGCCACCATCCAGGCGCAGGGGGCGACCGGTCCGTTCACCATCACGGGCCTGCGCTGGCGCGCGAATGGCGGCGGCGGCGGCAACCCGGGTACGTATGCGAACGTCGAGATCCGGATGTCCACGGCCGCCATCAACTACCTGTCGGTGACGCCTCTCTTCGCGAGCAACCACGGTGGCAATCTCGCCCTCGCCTACTCGGGCCCGATCGCGGTCGTGGCCGCGACCGCGTCGACGCCGAGCAGCTTCTACGTGCAGGTCACCCTGGACACGCCGTTCGTCTACGACCCGTCGGCGGGCGACCTCGCCATCGACGTGCAAGGCGACGGCACTGGCTGGGTCGGCGCTGCTGCGGCCGGTGTCGACCTGGCGCAGGGTGTCGGTGCCGGTTCCTGGGTGACGGCGAACGGGGCGATGAGCTCGACCGGCTCGGTGACCGTCAACGCCGCACCCGTGCTCGAACTGACGACGGACCTGCCGGCGGCGGCGGCGAGCCTCGTCATCAACGAGTTCGTCTACGACTACCTCGGCGCCAACCGCGAGTTCGTCGAGATCTACAATGCGAGTGGCGGCGCCGTGAACCTCCAGTCGTGGTCGCTCGCCGCCACCACCAACCTGGGCACCACGACCCTCGCGACGCTGCCGTCCGTCCTGCTCGGCGCCGGCCAGTACTACGTCGTCGGCAACACCGTCGTCACCCCGCCCACGTTGACGCCCGATCTCACCATCGCAGCGGCGCTGCCGAACGGCACGACCACGCTCGTTCTGCGCAACAGCAGTGGCATCGGCGTCGACGCCGTCACCTACAACGCCGCGGCAGGTGGCATCCCGCTGCTCGACGGGGAAGGACCGCCCCTGTTCGGAGCCCATCAGCTGCAGGCCGCGTCGCCGACCTCATGGTCGCGTCAACGCGACGGCCTGGACACGGGCAACAACGGTCTCGACTTCCGCATCGCACCGTGGACGCCGAAGCTCAGCAACAACCTGGCGAGCTTGGCACCCTACGCGGCGAACTTCGACGCCCTGGCCGTGGGCCAGGCCGTGCCGTCGTGGAGTGGTTCCGTCGCAGCTCCGGTCGGCATCGATCCGACCGTGATCAGCACCTACAACCCGAAGGTCGTCCCCGCCTCACCGCAGGGACTGCGCTGTGCGTCGTTCGCGACGCCCAACGACACGGCTGGTGCGCGCAGCTTCCTGCTGCTGAGCGATGCGGGCAGTACGTTCGGTTACCGCGCACTCGTCTACTTCGACGCGACTCTGGCGCCCGCCGGGCAGTCTTGTTCCTGGTCGATCGGCATCGGCGGCACGACCGACTCGAACTACGCGAGGCCCTACCCCACGGGACCGTCGAACGTCGACGTCAACGGCGACACCGGCGTCGGTTGGACGTACCAGGTCACGGGCACGGCTGCCGTGCTCTACCTCATGAGCCACGCCGCTGGCGGCACCGAACATCACCTGGTGACCAGCATCCCGATCACCACGTCGGGCTGGCGCACCTTGCGCCTCGACCTCGACGACAATCGGCTGCTCGCGGCCTACAACGGCACCACCTACGAGGCCCACGTCGCCAACGCCCACGGCGGCATCTATGTCGGCATCGACAACGGAGCCGGTGGGGCTCAGATCGCCGCGCTGCGCGTCGACGACATCCTCGTCGACGACCCACCCCCGTCGACCATCGACCAGGTCGGGCCCGGCTGCGACGGCAACTGCCCGCCGAAGAACAATGCCGCCAAGGTGGTCGACCTCGACGAGCCGGGCAAGGACAAGAACGCGCCGCTGACGCAGGGCTACTACGCGATTCCGGTCGTGCCACCGTTCAACACGGCGAACGTCGCGATCTCGTTCACTGGGACCTGCGTGTTGTCGCAGCGCGTGAAGAGTGGCACGACACCTACTGCCACCCTCCAACTGCTCGACGGCGCTACGGCGGGCGCGCCCGGGGCCGCGATCGCAGGTGCGGCGTCGACGCTGCAGGATCCCGGGAGCCTCGGTGCCGGTTGGTGGCAGACCAACCAGGCGCTGACGAACCGCACGCAGCGCTTCTTCATCGAGTTCCACCACGACGGTACGCTCGAGCTGCCGATCGCCAAGTCGACCACGGAGCCGAAGTTCTGTGCGAAAACGACCACCTACTACTGGTTCCGCGGCGTCGCAACCGACCCCTGGGTGCTGCGCCAGCGTGAGATAGCCTGGGCCTACAAGTTCGCCTGCACTTCGTTCAGCAGCCAGCCGCAACTGGAGCTCGCAGGCGAGTTGAAGCTGGGCTCCATCCAGGTCTCGACGATGGGGTGCACACTCCCATTCACCTTCGCCCTCGAGTTCCTGAGCTTCGGCACCGGCAACCTCGACCTCGGGGTCATCGGCGCGCCCGGCTGCAGGCTCTGGCTGGATCTGGCGAATTCGAGTTCGAACCTCTTCCTCACGAACGCTGCTGGCGCGGCGAGCAGCGCTCTGTTCGTGCCGAACAACCCGACCTTCCTCGGCATACCGATCTACCGACAGTGGTTCCCCTACGATCCGTCCGCGAACTCGCTGGGCTTCCTCGCTTCGAACGCACTGGGCGCCACGATCCACTGAAATCCTGGGCGCGATGAACCGGCCACCCGACGATCCGCTGGGCCAGCTCGCGCAGCAATGGCTGCGCGATGCCGCTTCACCGAGGGCGCTGCCGGACCTGCTCGCCGAACATCCCGACGCGGCGGCCCTGTTGACCGAAGCCCTGCTCGAGCTCGAACTGCGGCGCAGCGTGCCAGAGCCCGTCGCCAAAACGACCCAACCCACTTCGACACGACAGCAGATCGGCTCCTACTCGATCGTGCGCGAACTCGGCCGCGGTGGCCAGGCCATCGTCTACGAGGCGATCGACACGCGGCTCGGTCGTCGCGTCGCCTTGAAGGTCCTGCACGCGGACGTCTTCCTCTCGCGCCGTGCCGA
>JAYUCN010000349.1:0-4975 GCA_043740335.1 Planctomycetota bacterium | reverse complement strand
GCGAGCGGACATCAGGTGTGAGGTCGGGACCGGGACGACGCCCGGGCGGGCGTCGCAACATAGCGTCCGCCGCTCTAGGCTCACCGGCGTGGTCGACGAACTTGACGCGTCCTTGCAGCGCCTCTACGGACACTCCGGCTTCCGGGGCGCGCAGCGGCCGGTCATCGAACACCATCTGGCCGGCGGCTCCGCGCTCGTCCTGATGGCGACGGGGGAGGGCAAGTCGCTGTGCTACCAGTTGCCGGCGTTCGTCGAGCCAGGCCTCACGCTCGTGGTCTCGCCGCTGATCGCGCTCATGGACGACCAGGTCGCGGCCCTCCAGCAACGAGCTCTGCCGGCTACCTGCATCCACAGCATGCTCGAGCGCAGCGAGCGGGAACGCCGCCTCGCCCTGGTGCAGAACGGCACCGTGAAGCTCCTCTACGTGACGCCGGAGCGGTTTGCCGTCGACGGTTTCCTCGATGTGGTGCGCGCCGTGGGCGTCCGTCGCCTGGCGGTCGACGAGGCCCACTGTGTCAGTCAGTGGGGCCACGACTTCCGGCCCGACTACCTGCGGCTCGGCCAGGTCCGTCTGGCGCTCGGCAACCCGCCGTGCCTCGCGCTCACGGCGACCGCAACGCCAGCAGTGCAGGACGACATCCGCACCGTGCTCGGCCTACAGGGAGCGCCGCTGTTCCACACCGGCATCGCGCGCGAGAACCTGTTCCTCTCGGTGCAGCACTGCCACGACGACGCCGACAAGCTGGCCCGACTGGGCACCGTGCTCGCCCGCACGGGCGGTCCGGCCGTCGTCTACTGCGCCTTGATCAAGGACCTGCTGCAGCTCGAGAGCGAACTGCACCGCCGCTCCATCCGATCGCTCGTCTACCACGGCGACTTGTCGGCGCACGAACGGCGCACACAACAAGCTGCCTTCGTCGACAGCGCGGATGCGCTCATGCTCGCGACCAACGCGTTCGGCATGGGTGTCGACAAGCCCGACATCCGCGCGATCGTGCACTGGCAGATCCCGCGCACGCTGGAGGCCTACTACCAGGAAGTGGGCCGCGCCGGCCGCGATGGACGAGGCGCCTTCTGCGAGCTCCTCTACCGCGAGCAGGACCTCGCCATCCAACGCGACTTCGTCGAATGGGCAAACCCGACCGCCGCCTTCGCGCGGCAGGTCGCCGATCATCTGCAGGGACTGGGCGACCGCCTGCACGCGATCGATCTCGATGCGTTGCGCGCGACGTTCCTGACCAGGAACCGCCATGACGGGCGCGTCGAGACCGTGCTGCGACTCCTGCGCAGTGCGGGTTGCACCGCGGGCGAGATCGGCCGCGACCTCGTGCTCGTGCGGCCACCGCGCGACGACGAACTCGCGACGTGGCTGCCCGAGGGCAAGCGCAGGCACGACCTCATGGGGCTCCTGCGCATGGTGCGCTACGCCACCGAACCCGCGTGCCGGAAGCAGACGATCCACGAACACTTCGGCTACCGCGACCTCGTGGACGGCTGCGGCGCCTGCGACGTGTGCACCACCGCGGACGCCTGGCAAGACGTCCATCAACCAGAGGTGCTGCCGCTGTCGTCGAGCGCCGCCGTCGCAAAGACGCCAGAAGGACCTGCCGCACCGCTGCAACGCGGCGACTGGATCGATGTCGACGCCCTCGGCCTCTGTTGCGTGCAGCGCGTGCACCGCCGCGGTTCGTCGTGGCGCGCCGACGTCGAACGCGCGCAGGACCTCAGCTCGCACCGGGTCGACCTGAAGCGGCGGCGCTGGCAACGTGTCGAACGCTGAGCACGCGTCAGCGAGACGTCAGAACAGCCCGATCAGCGCCGTCCGCGGCGGCGGCGGCGATCGAACATGGAGCCCGGCCGGATGCCGCCGAGCCGGGGCCGATCGCGATTCTGCTGCTCCTCGAGGTCGCGCTGGCTCTGCCGCTGCTGCAGGAACGCTTCGATCTCGCGCTGGAGCTGCTTCGGATCCTGGAACCGCATCTCGGGCTCCTTCGCCATCATCTTCTCGAGGAACCAGTGCAGCTGCGGCGACAGGTCGAGGGCCCGGATGCGTTCGCCCGACAGCGACTCCAGCACCTGTTTGGCCAGCACTTCCTCGCTCGTGTTGCCCGGAAACGGCAGCGACCCCGTCGTCAGATGGTACAGCGTCGCCCCGAGCGCATAGATGTCCGCGCGCACGTCGAGCTGCTGGCTGCCGCGCGCCTGTTCGGGCGCGATGTAGTGCACGGTGCCGGCGGTCGTGTCACCACCGCCCTGCGCATCGCGGGCAACGGCGAAGCCGAGGTCGATCAACACCGCCCCGCGCTCCTCGGACCAGAGCACGTTGCCCGGCTTGACGTCGCGGTGCACGAGGCCGCGCGCGTGCAGCGCGTCGAGTGCGCCCGCGACCTCGACCACGATCTGCAAGGCACTCTCTTCGTCGAGGCGACCGTCGGCGAGCGTGTCCTGGAGGCAGCGACCCGGCAGCTTCTCCATCGCGAAGAAGATCGTGTCGCCTTCCTTGGCGACGCGGTAGCCCTTCACGAGGTGTGGGTGCGCCAGTTCCTGCAGCAGACGGGCCTCCTTGATGAAGCGCTCGGCCTGCACCGGATCCTTGGCGAGTTCCGGGCGCAGTACCTTGAGCGCCACGTCACGATTGTCGAGCTTGTCCACAGCGGCAAAGACCCGCCCCACACCACCCTCGCCGAGGAGCTCGCGCACGTCGTAGCGCGTCAGCGCAGGTCGGGTGCCGCCTTCGGTCCGTTGCCACTGCTGCCACTGTGCCGTTGTGCAGTGACCGCTGCGCACGAGGAACGCTCCGGGCTCACCGGAGGCGAGCGCCTGCCGCGCCGCCTCTGCAGTCACGAGCCCGCGGTGCACGAGCAGCGCCAACAAGTTCATCTCGGAGTTCACGATGTTCCAGACCGTGCCAACAGAAGCACTTCGACCTTTCGTTCGCCAGTCGTCAAGTCGCTGCGCGCAGCCACCCGAAAGAAGGTCCTGGCAAGACCAGGGCCGAGGGCACAGCTTGAAGCATCCAGGGGCTGCGTTCGTCATCAAGTACTTCGACTTGATCGACGAGTTCATCAAAGTGCGCTGCTGTTCGGAGGAGTTGCTGCAGGAGCTGCACGCGACTCCCATCACGAACAAGTCGAACTACCGACAGCGGGTGGTGCGCGCCTGCGTACCGTCGTTCGACGGGGAGATCCTTCTGGCCGTGCGGCGCATGGACGAGGGCTACGACCTCGAGATCATCGAGGAGCTGCTCTACCAGATCTGCATCGACGTCAACCCGTCCCTGGAGATCCACCAGGTCAGCATCCCGTCGCCGGGCGGGCAGAAGGCCCAGAGCGAACCCGAGGACATGTTCCTGCCGCGGCCGGGCAACGATTCGGCGCGCCAGACCCTGTTCCGGCGCGTCACCAGCCTCGAGCGCAGCCTGCGCCAGCAGATCATCGGCCAGGACGACGCGATCACCTCGCTGGTGCGCGCCGTCAAGAAGGCCGCCGTAGGCTTGAAGCGTCCCACCCACCCGGTCGGCACCTTCCTGCTGGTCGGTCGCACCGGCACCGGCAAGACCGAGCTCGCGAAGGCCGTCGCGCGCAACCTCTTCGACGACCCCTCGGCGATGATCCGCGTCGACTGCAGCGAGTACGCGCTGCCGCACGAGTACGCGAAGCTGATCGGCTCGCCGCCCGGCTACATCGGTCACAACGAAGGCGGCTTCCTCACCGAAGCGATCAAGAAGAAGCCGAACAGCGTCGTGCTGTTCGACGAGGTCGAGAAGGCGCACTACAAGGTGCACAACCTGCTGCTGCAACTGCTCGACGAGGGCATCATCACCGACAGCAAGGGCCAGACCGTCTCGTTCCACCAGGCCATGATCCTCATGACGAGCAACCTCGGCATCGAGAAGATCGACGCGGTGCGCACGCGCATGGGCTTCTCGGCGGCCCATCGCCGCCAGAGCCTGAAGGACGTCGACCTGCGCACGGTCACGCTCGAGGCGCTGAAGGAATTCTTCCGGCCCGAGTTCGTGAACCGCATCGACGAGATCGTGATGTTCAACCCGCTCGACGAGAAGGTCTGCCAACGCATCGCCGGCAACATGCTGCGTGAGGTCGCCGACCTGCTGAAGCGTCGCGGCATCGCGATGACGTTCTCGCCCGGGGTGCGCGTGCTGCTGGCCAGACAAGGCTTCTCGGAGGAGTACGGCGCCCGTGAGTTGCGGCGGCTCATCAAGCGGCGCATCGAGGACCCCGTCACCGAACTCATCCTGGACCACAACCTCGGTCAGGGTTCGGTGGTGACCGGCAAGATCCGGAACGGCGAGTACGCCTTCACCTGCAGCGAGAGTTCGAGCACCGCTACGCCGGTCTGAGCGCGCGCCGATCGCAGCGGGTGAACCCGGGCGGGCACGCCTGCGTGGACGGACGGACGGCGTTGCCCTACCCTCGTCGGAGGGCCGCCGAAGGCACCCCCCGCCGCAATGCTGCTGTTCGTCCTAGTCGTCGCCCTGTCGCTGCTGTTCTCGTTCGTCTGTTCGCTGTCGGAAGCGACCCTGCTCAGCGTCAGCCAGGCGCGCATCGAGGGGCTGGCCCGCAGCGGCAGCCGGGCCGGGCATCTGCTGCGGCGTTTCCGGCAGGAACCTGACCGGCCGATCGCCGCCATCCTGATCCTGAACACGGTCGCGATGTCGGGCGGGGCCGCGTTCGCAACGGACCGGTTTGCCGTCGCCTTCCCCGGGCACTCCCCTGCCTGGACTGCCTGGTTCGCGGCCGCCTTCGTCGTCACGGTGCTGACCCTGGGCGAGATCGTGCCAAAGACGATCGGCATCGTGCACGCAAACAGCCTCGCTGCGCCCGTCGCCCACCTCGTGGATGTCTTCGTCCTGGCCCTGCTGCCCGTGATCTTCCTGACGCGTCAAGTGTCGAAGCTGTTCTCGCGGCGGGCCGTCGTGCACTCGACGGCACTCGAGGAGATCCGCGTGCTGACG
>JAYUCN010000348.1:0-2020 GCA_043740335.1 Planctomycetota bacterium | reverse complement strand
CTCGTCGCGGTCACCGTTGCGGAGAGCCGGCCGGCGGCGCGGCGTGGCAAGCAGAAACTCAGGCACCACGGCGAGGGCAGCACATGCGCGGCATTGATCGACAAGCAGCGCATCCAGGAGGTAGTCGCGCGCTTGCTCGACAACGCCATCAAGTTCACCCCCGCCGGCGGCGACATCGCCGTTCACGTCGAGGCGAGCAACGGGATGGTCGAAGTGTCCGTCGCCGACAGTGGTCCGGGCATCCGCGTCGAGGACCGGCAGCGCGTGTTCGACCGCTTCAGCCAGATCGGCGACCTGATGACCGACAAGCCCAAGGGCACTGGCCTCGGGTTGGCCATCTGCTCGCGCATCGTCGCGGCGATGGGCGGCAACCTGTGGTGCGAGGACTCACCGCTGGGCGGGGTGCAGTTCCGCTTCGTGCTGCCGGCGACGACGCTGGCGCCGACGACCGTCTGAGCAGGCGGCAGCCGCCGGCCGCTCTCTTCCGTTCACTTGGAACGGCTGGTCTCGCCTGCCGGCATCGCGGGCACGGTGAGCGGCACGCTCGGCAGCGCGATGGACTCGGCGTAGGCTCCCGCCGTGCTGCGGCACTCGCCGAGCTTCTCCTGCAACGCGGCCGCCTTCTGGCTCAGGTCCCGCACGTCGCCACGCACGGAGGCCAATGCCTCCTGGTTCAGGTCCCTGCCGAAGAACAGCACGTGATCCCGCAGGTTGCGGTTGATCTCGCTGTACGTCGTCAGGGTTGCCAGTGTCACCTGCACCACTACCTGGAAGCGCTCCCGGTTGGCCTTCAAGCGCTCCTCGCTGCGCTGGTGCAGTTCGGGGTTGCCGAATCCCTCGAGGTCGGTTCCCCACGAGGCGAACAACCGCTCGGCCGCCCTCTGCATCGGCTCGAGGCTCGTGCGAAGCGCCGTCTCCTGCTTCTGCGAGTCCGCAACGGCCCGCTTCAGGGCTTCATAGCCACCGAGCGCATCGCCGCCGAAGTCGCGGGCGGTCAGCTTCTGCAGGCTCTGCAGGGCCGCGGCGGTCAGCTGCTGGGCCAGTTCGGCCTGCTGCTGCACGCCTTCGGCGCGAACGGCCAGTTGCTTCACCTGCTCGTCGCCACGGGGTTGGTCGAAGAGGGCGCAAGCGCTGAGCAAGGCGAACGACAGGATCGCGGCGTTGGCCACAGAGAAGCGGACACTGTGAGGCATGATCTCTTCCTGGAAGACTCGGGTCGTGGCGGAACGGTTCCTATTGCCGATTCCTTTCGGCAACCCGCCCGCGAGCCTTGAGGGGAGGCGGGCCATGCCGCACTCCCCCGCATCATCGCCGCGACCAGACCGCGAACTGGCCGGGCACAAGCCTCCATCGTGTCCGATCCGATAGGGGAAGGTGACCCATTCTGTGCATGGCAACGATGTGCCCACGGCGCCGCCAACCCACCGGCGGCGGCGCCTGGGCGAGTTCCTCATCGAGCGAGAGATCGGCCGCGGCGGCATGGGCGTCGTGCTGCTCGCGACCCAGGAATCGATGGGCCGCAAGGTCGCCATCAAGATGCTGCCCTCCTTCGCGGGCATGGACCCTGCCGCGGTGGCCAGGTTCCGCCGCGAAGCCGAGGCCATGGGCCGCCTCTCGCATCCCGGCATCGTGCCCGTGCACGCAGTCGGCGAGCACGACGGCACCCACTACTTCGTCATGGAATACGTGGAAGGCCCGCCGCTCGACGAGATCGTGGCTGCTCTCCGCAGCGGGCGCCCGGAGAAGCTCCGGCTGTCGCTCATCGAAGAAGCACAGCTCGGCGAGACCTTCCCGACCATGAAGGAACCGGGCACCGGCACCGGCAATGCCTACGTCCGCTCGTGCGCGCGCCTCATCGCGGACGTGGCGAACGCACTCGTCGTCGCCCATCGCGAGCGCATCGTGCACCGCGACCTCAAGCCCAACAACATCCTCATCCATCCGGCCGGCCGCCCCGTGCTGGTGGACTTCGGCCTGGCCCACGACGAACAGGCGCTCCAAATCACGAAGAGCGGCGAGC
>JAYUCN010000347.1:0-4984 GCA_043740335.1 Planctomycetota bacterium | reverse complement strand
TCGGATTGGGTCCGGCCGGCGGCGGGAACGAGGTCGCCGTCGGATTTGGTCACCACCATGAGGTCGGCCATTTCGACGATGCCGCGCTTGATGCCCTGCAGTTCGTCGCCGGCGGCCGGCGACAGCAGCAGCAGGAAGAAGTCGACCATGCCGTGCACCGCGACCTCGGCTTGCCCGGTGCCGATCGTCTCGACGAGCACGAGGTCGTAGCCCGCAGCTTCGCAGAGCAGCAGCGCCTCGCGCGTGCGCGCAGCGACGCCGCCGAGTGCCTCGCCGCCCGGCGACGGCCGGATGAACGCGTTGCCATGGCGGCTCAGCTCCGTCATGCGCGTCTTGTCGCCGAGGATGCTGCCACCGGTCACCGAGGAGCTGGGATCGACGGCGAGCACGGCAATGCGGTGGCCCGCGGCGCACAGGCGCAGACCGAGCACTTCGATGAAGGTGCTCTTGCCGACGCCCGGTGCGCCCGTGATGCCGATGCGCAGCGAACGGCCCGCGTGCGGCAGCAGCGCTTGCAGCAGTTCTTCGGCCGCCGCTGCATCGGCGTCGAGCCGGCTCTCGACGAGCGTGATGCCGCGCGCGAGTGCGGCGCGGTCGCCGCCGCGGATCGCTGCGGCGAGTTCGCTGGACGTGGTCACTCGGGAGAAGGCTACGCTCGTCGTTGCCAGGATGCAGCCGCCGACCGGCGTGTGCCGTCCATTCCAGGCGAGCGCAGGCCTGGCTTGCGAGGGGCATGGGTCGCCATGAGAATCCGACCGTGCTCTGGTTCGCCCTGATCCTGTTCGCCGTCGCGCTGGGCGCGCTCGCGATCCGGGCGGCGGGTCTGCCGCGCGACCAGGTGCCGTGGTGGCGGCGCGTTGTCGCCATCGTGGTGCTGGCAGTCGTCTGCCTCGTGCCGGTCGGGCTGGCGTTCGTGTTGCCGGTGACCTTGGCACGTGGCGCGGCAGTGACATCCATGGTCACGCAGGACGAGAGTGGCAAGGTGGCATTCGCGCCCATTCCGCTGCCGGGGCTCGATCTGGTCGTCGTGGTCGCGTCGTGGTTGGCCGTGCTTGCCCAGGCGCTCGTGTTCGTCCGGCCACCGCGGCGGTTCCGCCCTTCGCCGCGTCTCCTCCCAGCGACCGATGCCGGTCTGCTTGCCCGCGTCGAGTCGATGTCGCGTGAACTCGGGCTGCGCCCGCCGCTGCTGCTCGAGACACGCGACGATCTGGGCCTCAGGGTCGCGGCGTGTGCCATCGACGGCCTGCTGCCCACGATCGTGGTCGACGCCGGCGTGCTGCATCGCCTCGAGGTGCAGGAACGCGATGCGCTGCTCGCGCACGAACTCGGCCACATGGCGGCGCACGTCGCCTGCAAGTACCTCGCTGCGGTGGTGTTCGTCGGCGTGGCCGCCGTCTGGGTGAGTGCGCTGCTGGCGGTCCTGCCGGCGCTGGTCTTCCTGCTCGCCGCCCGCGTGCTCGTGCACTCGCTGCGGAGTCACCGCGAGGAGATTGCCGCTGATCGCACCGGGGCGCGCCTGGTCGGTGCCGTGGTGATGGCGCGCGCGCTCGACCAGACGCATGCCGCGAATTTCCAGCTCGACGCGAGCCCGTGGCTCTATGCGCTGCTGTCGCACCCGCACCTGGTGGTGCGCGCGGCCAGACTGCGCCGCGTCTGCGATCCTGGAGCGGCCAACCAGATTGCCGTCGACGAAGCGCTCCTGCGACGTTGCACGCTGGCGCGCCGCCTCGGCATCGCGTTCGCCGTGGGCGTGCTCGCCGGCAGCGTGTGGCTCGGTGCCGCCGGTCACGATGCCATCGCAGCGATGCTCGCACTCGCGGTCGCAGCAGCACCAGGTGCGTCCTTGTTGGCACTG
Organism: Planctomycetota bacterium; assembly: GCA_043740335.1. Lineage (GTDB taxonomy): Bacteria > Planctomycetota > UBA1135 > UBA1135 > UBA2386 > DASVAL01. The sequence continues at coordinate 3,129 of JAYUCN010000347.1, read as the reverse complement.
CAGCCGTGGCAGCTCGTGCGGGACGCGCGCGGCATCGGCCTCTCGCTGCTGACGCCACTCGGACGCTGGCGCCTGGGATTGTTGTGTGCAGGTGGCATCAACCTGGTGATCGCAACGTCGGTCCAAGGGGACATGAGCGGAGCGTTCACCTTGGTCGCCACTGCACTGCTCCTGCTCGCGGTTGTTTGGGGACGCGGAGAGCGGCGCGCGCGGCGACGCCTCGTCACCCGTCTGCTCGAACGCGAATGGCGAGGTTGGCGTACGCTCTACGAGGCGTTGCCGCGACGGTTGCGCAACCGCCCCGACCTGTGGCTCATGGCCAGCGAGGTTGCCGTAGCACTCGGCGATCCACTGGGCGGCGACGCCGAGATCGAACGGTTGCTCGTTCGTTGGCCTGGCTACCACATGGCGCGCATCACGCGGGTCGCGCGCTTGCGGGCCAGCCAGCCGCAGCAGGCGGTGCGGTGCGCGCGTGAGTTGCGCGTGCTCCTGCCGACCCATCCGTATGCCTTGGCGACGCTCGCCAGTGCGTTGCGCAGCGCTGGTGCCGGCGACGAGGCGTGGCAGATCGTGCAGACCGCCATGCGCCAGCGTCCGAACTACGGCGTGTTCCATGCTCTCGCGTGCCGCATCGCCGTCGCGCGCGGGGACCTGCCGGCGGCGCGTGCGGCGCTGGCCGAGGCGCAGCGGCAGGCACCTGGGGAACTTCGCGTGCTGCTGGCGCAAGCGGACCTGGAGGTTCTGGAAGGGAACGCGAGTGCTTCCGCGACTCTGCAGCGGGTGCGCGGGCAGTTTCTGCGCGAACCGTTCAGCTATCTCGAACCCGATGTCGAGGCGCTGGAGCGACGCCTCGTGGGGGCGGCGGGGTAGAGGATGCGCGGCCTTCTGTGCCCCTCGATGTGGGGGCGGTGCGCATCGCGACGCACCAGTATTCAGGCCGGCTTCATGTCGGACCGGTTATGGTGCCGCCTTCGGGGCGGCCACGTGGGCCGTCCGCTTTCAGCCAAAGGACACCATGCTCGACTTCACGCGTTCCGTCACGGTAGCCATCGTGGGGGCTGCCTCACTGTCCCTGTTGGTCGGTTGTTCCGGTGGTTCCTCCGAGTCCGGGGCGACGACGCGTCAGCGCAGCAGCATGTTGACCGTGACCGCGGTTCCGGGCGGCGCGTACGCAGTTGCCAATCCGATCACGCTGCTCGGTGGCACCCTCGATCTGCAGACCGCGCTGTTCAGCCTCGATCGAGTCGTGATCGAGGAGAACACTGGCGAAGACCACGGCGAGCACGGTCAGCACGATTCCGAAGGCGAGGGGGAGGAGGAGGGTGGTGAAGGCCCCGAAGGCGGCGAGAGCGATTCGGAGGACATCGTCATCGCGGGTCCGTTCTCGATCGACATCGCCACGGGCGGTGCCGTGCTGGGGTCGGTGCCGGTCTTCCCGGGTACGTTCCGGACCGCCGACCTCGTGTTCCGCCTGGATGGCACGCCGCCGCTGTCCGGCGACTCGATCTACGTTGCGGGCACCTGGCGGCCGAGCGGCGGTGGCTCGATTCCGTTCACGCTGAGGTCGGGCTTCCTCGAGCAGACCCAGGTCATGATCGCGAACGGCGGCATCCGCGTCGGTGCCAGTGCCATCGTGCCGATTGCGTTGACGTTCGACCTCGCGGCGCTGTTCGGCAACCTCGACTTGGCGACTGCCGCCGTCGTCAACGGCGAGATCGTGATCGACGAGACGAACAACGCGCACCTGCTCGCCGCGTTCGAGACCAACCTGGTCGGGTTCGTCGAGTGCGAACACGAAGAAGATCACTGATCGGGCCGCCACCATCCGCGTGGAACGTCGCACCAGTGACCTGGCCGGTGGTGTCCCGCATGCCCTTGTACCGAAGCAGACAGGCCGTCGTTCACCTGATGATCGGAACCTTGAGCCGTTCGGTGCTGTAGAGCAGCACCGTGGCGTCGAGGTACCAATCCTGGAAGAACAGGTTCTGTGACGTCAGGAACTCGGGCAGCGGCAGCTGCCAGCTCGGGTTCGCACCGAATGCGGTCGGGAAGGAGCCCAGGTAGCCGGGTCCAAGGTCGACGTACAGCCGGCAGCCGGAGGCGACGATCGGATGGATCACCGGCAGGTTGTCGGTCGCGAGCGACAGCAGCATGATGTGGATGGCCGAGGCTGGTGCGCCGCTCACTTCGACATTGTTGAATTCCGCTCCGATCTGCTGGTTGCCGTTCCAGCTCAGTGCCGCGGTGCTGCAGCTCGTGCCGAATGTCGCCGACGCAGCCGGAACGTCGTAGACGAGAGTGTGGCCATAGACTGGTAGTGATGGAGGGCCCGGCAGGTCGACACCGTAGGCGAACAGGAACTTGCGGTTGTCGTTGTCGAAGACGCAAGCGCCGCGGCTGGGCTGGAAGCCAGCGGAGGCGATCGCGCTCTCAGTCATCCCGCCGCTGAAACCGACGCGCACGCAATACATCGAGGGCACGCCAGGCGGGATCTCCCGGACAGCCAAGGCCCAGTGTGAGCGGTCGTGGGTGTCGTAGCCGATGCCTGTGGCTTCGTAGCGACGGTCGCTGGCGCTGAACAGCTCGACGGGAGCGCGGTCGCCGTCCGGTGCATTTGCGCCATCGGCCCAATCGAACCGTTCGACCTGGACCTTCTTGCCCGCGATCGAAAGGGTCTTGAGGTTGACCACCGCCACGCCGACCGTCGTGAACGCCACGGCATAGCGACCCGCGGTACCCTCGACGACGGGGCCGATCTGATGCTGGCTCGGAGTCGCATTCTCGAGGTCGCTCGTCCATGTTCCGGGGGCGACCGTGCCATCCTGGGCAATGCGGGCGCCGATGAGGTCCCAGTCCTCGTTGGTCGCGCCGTCGAGGAAGCGCTGGAAGACGCAGACCCAGGAGAAGTTCGCGCCGCCTTCGGCGACCTGGTTCACGCTGGGCCGTTCGTTGTCGTAGAGTGCGTTGGGCTTGATCCCGAACACGGCGCCAAACGTGCCATTGAGCGTCGTCGTGTCGAGCAGGCAGCCGCGCACATCGCTCAAATCGGTGTTTGCGAAGTCCCCGCCGGTCGCACTGTTGTCCTCGCGCTGGAACACCACGAGCGCCTCGTTGCCCAGCGCCTCCGCC
>JAYUCN010000346.1:0-4986 GCA_043740335.1 Planctomycetota bacterium | reverse complement strand
ACCCCGACGCCGCCGAGAAGCTGCGCGAGCAGAATCGCAAGCGCCTCATCGCGGAGGCCCTCGCGGCCGAGCCGAACCTGGAGCCGCAGCTCGTCAAGCTGTTCCAGGGTGGCATGTGGCAGCTCTACGAGTACCGCGTGTGGAAGGACGTCCGGCTCGTCATGGCGCCGCATCTGCAGCTCTCGCACTTCGGCGGTGACCCCGACAACTTCTGCTATCCGCGCTATGCGATCGACTTCGCGTTCTGCCGCGCGTACGTCGATGGCAAGCCGGCCGACACCAAGTTGTTCCATTTCCCGTGGGGCGACGGCCCTGCCGAGGGCGACCTCGTCTTCCTCACGGGTAATCCAGGTGGCACGCAGCGTCTGCTGACGGTGTCGCAGCTCGAGTACCAGCGTGATGCGCGCTACCCGCGCTTCTGCGAGATGATCGACGCACGACTCGAGATCCTGCGCGGTTTCGCCGCGAAGGACCCGGAGACGGAGAAGCGATTGCGCACGAGCATCCTTGGCCTCGAGAACAGCCAGAAGCTCTGGCGCGGGGAACACGCGGCCCTGACCGACGCCGCCTTCATGGCGCGCAAGGCGACAGCGGAGAAGGCGTTCCAGGAACGCGCAAGGGCGAACGGGCATGCCGCCGAACTCGACGTCTGGCCGCAGATCGCGACGGTCACGGTGAAGAAACGTGCGCTTGAAGCATCGCTCAACTTCCAGTCGGCCGGCGGCAGCCCGCTCATGCTGCGCGCGTTCGCGCTGCTCGAGTTCGCCGCCAGCGGCGACGAGGCGAAGGCGAAGCTGGCGAGGGACAGCTGGCAGAAACCGGATCCGGTGCAGAGTGCGCTGTTCGCCGACCATCTGCGGCGCGCCCGGGCGGCGCTGCCCGCAGGCGATCCCTATCTCGCCGCGATGCTCGGCGGGCTCGAACCCGAGGCGGCAGTCGAGCGGTTCGAGCGCACGAGCCGCGTCGGCGACAACGCCTGGCTCGAAGCGCTGCTGAGCGGTGGCAAGACCGCGATCGACGCGAGCCAGGACGTGGTCCTGGTGGCGGCGCGCGCCGTGCTGCCGATCACGCAGCAGAACAAGATCGCCCAGGCCAGCATCGAGGCCACCGAGGCGATGCTCGGCGCCCGCATCGCCAAACTCCAGTTCGCCGTCTACGGCAACGACGTGTCACCGGACGCGACGTTCACGCTGCGCTGGAGCGACGGGCGTGTCGTCGGCTATCCCTACAACGGCACGGTGGCGCCGTGGCGCACCGTGCTCCACGGCATGTTCGCGCGCACCGCCGAGTTCGACGGCAGCCATCCGTTCGACCTGCCGCGCGAGTGGTTGCTCGCGAAGGACCGCCTCGACATGCAGACCCCGATCGACTTCGTCTGCACGGTCGACTCGACGGGCGGCAACTCGGGCAGCCCCGTCGTCAACACGCGCGGCGAACTCACGGGCCTCCTGTTCGACGGCAACATCGAATCGATGGCCAACGAGTTCCTCTACGGCGAGCGGGTCGAACGCAGCGTCTGCGTGCACCCTCAGGCCATCGTCGAGGCGCTGCGCAAGGTCTACACGGCGACGCGGCTGTTGCGCGAGATCGCGCGCTGAACCCCCCGCCGGTGGGCACTACGTAGCGACTGACAAAACGGACGTTGTTGACGGAGACGTCTGCTATAGCCGATACTAGAGGCATGGCCGGTTCCTCCTCACTGCCGCTCCCGGCCCAGCACGCGCTGCGCAAGCTGGGCAGCGACCTGGCGCTGGCGCGGCGCAAACGCGGCATCAGCACCGCGGACATGGCGGCGCGGTTGTTCGTGAGTCGGGACACGCTGTGGCGGCTGGAGCGCGGCGACCCGACCGTCGCGGTCGGAACGCTGGCGACGGCGGCCTTCGTGCTCCAACTGCACACCCGTCTGGCGGACCTTGCCGCACCCGCGAACGATGCCGTCGGCCTGAGCCTCGACGAACAGCGCCTGCCCCGACGCATCCGACGCAAGCACCCATGAACTGCGAGGTGCACATCGAATGGCGGGGTGCGACCCGACTGGCCGGGTCGCTGCATGCGGGCGCGCGCGGCTCGTCCGTTGCCTTCGAGTATGCGCGCGAGTGGCTCGATGCAGCCGGGTCGTTCGCGATCGACCCGACGGCGTTGCCGCTCCGGCCCGGTGCGCATCATGGCAAGGAGCTGTTCGGGGTCATGCAGGACTGCGGGCCCGACCGGTGGGGGCGCGTGCTGATCGAGCGGGCGGTGCAGAAGCGCGTGCTCGCGCAGAAGCCCTATCGCGACATCGACTACTCCCTGGCCCTGGACGACGCCTCGCGCATCGGCGCGCTGCGGTTCCGCGAAGCTGGCGGCCCCTTCCTCGCGGTCAACACGGGCCGGCTGCCCCCGATCGTGCGCCTTGCGGCGCTGCAGCGAGCTGCCGACGCGATCGCGGGGGACACCGAGACGGCGCAGGATCTGCGGTTCCTGCTGGGGGAAGGATCTCCGCTCGGCGGCGCGCGGCCGAAGTCCGCGATCCGTCTGGCCGATGGTCGGCTGGCGATCGCGAAGTTCCGGAAGCCCGACGACACGCGTGACATCGCCGCCGGCGAAGTGCTCGCGTTGGCGCTCGCCCACCAAGCGGGAATCCGGGTCGCGGAGCACCAGCTGGTGACGGTGGGGCGGCAGAGTGTCGCGGTGATCACGCGCTTCGATCGCGCGGGAGAAGTACGCATCCCGTTCCTGTCCGGCGCGAGTCTGCTCGGCGCCGGCGTCGGGGATCCGGGTGCCTACACGCGGCTCGCCGATGGCATCCGCCAGTTCGGTCACGACGTGCCTGGCGACTTGCGCGAACTGTGGCGGCGCCTCGTGTTCTCGCTGCTGGTGAGCAACTGCGACGACCACCTGCGCAACCACGGCTTCCTGATGCAGCAACCGGGACGATGGAGTCTGTCACCGGCCTACGACGTGAATCCGGTGCCGGCAGTGGATCGCGGACGGGACCATCAGACGCCGCTCAGTGAAGAGGCAGCCGAGCCATCCCTCGATCAGGCGCTCGGCATCGCGACACGCTTCGGCCTCCGGCCTGCTGTGGCGAAGACTATCCTGCGCGAGGTAGTCGTGGCCGTTGCCAGTTGGCGGCAGACCGGCAAGCGCTTGCGTCTGGCAGCCAAGACGCTCGACGCGTACGCCAGTGCGTTCGAGCAACCGCTCATGGACGAAGCCAGGCGGTTGCTCAGGATGTGAACGCGCGGGCGACGCTCAGTCGGTCGACGCCTGGGACACACCACCGACATAGAGCGGCGCTGCCGTGACGGTCGGCATCGCGCCGATGGTCGGGTCCTGGTACGGGTCCGCGGTCGGCGCCGAGATCGTCGTGTTGAGGTCGAAGCCCTGCGCCGTGATGACCGCGTTCGGATCACTGACCGCGACCATGATCTGCTCGCCCTCGAGCTGCTTGATCTTGAAGGTGCGGCTGCCCGCCGAGACGGTCGTGCCGGTCGGGATGTTGAGCAGCGGATACCAGCGGTGGTCCTCGCCGTTCTCCTCGTACGGGATGCCGTGCAGGTTGGTGCCGTCCCACTCGAGGAAGAACGTGCGGCCGTCGAACGGCGAACCGGTCTCTTCGTGCACGTAGGTGAAGCGGATCGGCGGATCGAAGTTCACGAAGGCGCCATTGCCGTCCTTCAGCGCGCGCAGCTGGTTCCAGGCGTTCGTGCCGATGCTCCACTCGTAGGTCGTTGACTGGTTCTGCAGTTCGCCGAACGAGGTCAGTGCGGTCGCGAACAGCGGCCCGCAGTTGAGCCCGAACATGCCGGGCCCCTGCGTCACGGTGACGCCGTTGGCCAGCGTGACGTTGTTGCCGCCGAGCTGGAGCACGAGCGTCTCCTTGTCGAAGGAGTAGGTCTGGTTGCCCGAACTCACACTCGTGGCGTCGGGGAGATACGGCGTCTCGGCGTTCTGGAAGTTGGCCTGGTTGCTCGTGATGTTGGCACGCAGCATGTGGAAGTAGCCGTTGAGCGTGAGGTCGCCGGCCGCGAGTTCGGGCGAGTCGGCGTTGATCGTCACCGACGACCAGACGAACGCCGGTGCCGATGAAGCGAGCGATGCCGGCCACGCGAACTCGACGCTGCCGCGGGCCTGGCTCCAGAAGTGCAGCCACTGGCCGGTCGTGAACGAGCCGGCGATGCTGACCGGCGGTTCGACGGGCTGCCATTCTCCGCCCATGCGCGTGGCCACGCGCACGAAGTCGCTGCCCGTGAAGCGCACGCGCTGTTCGCCACCACCGAAGGGGTCGAAGAACTCCATGTCCTCGTTCAGCACGTCGCCGAGCGTGATCGAGGCGCGGGTGCGCTGCTCGAGCTTGCCGGGCGCGATGACGAGCGTGTAGGGCGTCGATGTGTTCGAGCCGAACGAACGGCGGTAGAGCGTTTGCCCGTTCGTGAGCGTCACGTTCTCGGGGAACCAGACGCCGTGGAAGCCGGCCCAGCCGTTGTGTCCCTCGGCGTCCTGGATCGGGAAGCCCGACAGCTGCGCGATGCGAGCCTCGGTGGTTGCGTCGTAGACCCCGTAGCGGAAGACGCGGGTCTCGAAGTCGTTGCGGTCGAGCACGGAGATCACGTTGCCGTTGGCGACGTCGCGGCGCGCGACGTAGGCGGCGTTGAACTGCATCTGGAACTCACCGCCCTCCGTGAATGGGCTGCCGCTTTCGTTGCGTTTGAACTTCCACTCCGAGTAGGCGCGACCGGTTTGAGCGGCCGGGCTGCCGACCACGTGCACCCGTTCGCGCTGGGCCTGTTGGCCGATGGCCACCGGGCCATCCGGATCGCCGTGCGACAGGTAGAACTCCACTTCGCTCTGGCCGTCGGTGCGGCTCACGGTGCGCAGGTAGCCCTCGAAGAGCGAGTTCGTGTTGGTCGAGGCGGCGGCGGCCGGCAGGTTCTTGAAGTAGAGCGTGAACTGCCCGAGCGGCTGCGTGGCCGTCGGTTCTTCGGTGACGGTCAGCTTGCCGTA
>JAYUCN010000345.1:0-4987 GCA_043740335.1 Planctomycetota bacterium | reverse complement strand
CGTAGCGGTCGACTTCCTCGTTGCGCACGCTGCCGTTCACCGTGCATGGCAACGCAATCGGCTGCACCGCGTCGCCATCGCGCTGCTCCTTCACCTCGGGCAGCACGCCGACCGTGAACTGCACGAGGTTGCTGAGGCCGAACGCGGTGCGCAGGCGCAGCGAGTGCTGCCCGAGCGGGCAGTCTGCAGCGATGCGTAGCGTCACTTTGCAGTCTTCGGGTTTGTCGCCGGCGACGATCGCCGTGACTTCGAGGCCGGGCCCATCGAGCAGCAATCCCTGCGGCTCGAACAGGCGCTGGCCGGTGACCGCGACCACGACTTCGGTGCCGCGCTGACCGCCGGGCGGCTCGAGTGCTTGGATGCGCGGGGCGGTGCGGACGCCGTCGGCGACCGCCAGCAGCAATACTCCGGCGGCCAGCACCGCTGTGGTCGTCACAGCAGGACTCCCTGGATCACGCTGCCGTCGCGCACGAGATCGATCGGCCGATCCCCCGGCGCCAGCAACTTCTTCTGCGGATCGATGCCGAGCAGCGTGAACACCGTGGCTGCGAGGTCCGCCGGTCGCACGGGATCCTCCTCCGGCTCGGCACCGCTGCTGTTGCTGGCACCGTGCACGTGGCCGCGCTTGATGCCGGCACCGGCGAGCACACAGGAGAACACGCGCGCCCAATGGTCGCGACCGGCGTCGCCGTTCAAGCGCGGCGTGCGGCCGAACTCCGAGGTCACGAGCACCAGCGTTTCCTCCAGCAGGCCACTGGCGTCGAGATCGGCGAGCAGCGCCGCGAGCGCCTGGTCGACTTCGCGCAGTCGGTTGCCCAGGTTGCCGCCGATCTGGTAGTGATGGTCGTAGCCGCCGTGGGTGACGACAATGTAGCGCGAGCCGGCTTGCGCCAATCGTCGCGCCAACAGGCAGCTCATGCCAAGACCCGTGCGACCGTAGCGATCCTTCTGCGCATCGGGCTCCGCCGCCAGATCGAACGCCGCGCGCGCTGCCGGCGACTCGATCAGCGACCACGCCTGGCGGTAGAACGCTTCGCTCGCGAGCACGGCATCGGCCTGGCCGAGCTCGGGGAACCGCGCGTCGAGATCGTGGAGCAGCCGCCGCCGCTGTTCCCGCCGCGCTTCGTCGATCTCCTTGCTGGCGGCGAGATCGCGCACGCGGAACTTGTCGTTGGCCGGGTTGCCACCGACCGCGAACGGCGCATGCGCGGCGCTCAGGTAGCCGGTGCCGAGGAAGGAACTGTTCGCCGCCGGCACGACCACGTACGGCGGCAGATCGTTGCGCACGCCGAGTTCGTGGGCGACGACCGCGCCGAAGCTCGGGTAGGTGATCGCCGGGCTCGGCTGGTAGCCGGTCAGCACGCTGTGCGCGGCGCGGTCGTGGTCGGCCTCGGTGTGGGTCAACGAGCGCACCAAGGTCAACTTGTCGGCGACGCCAGCAGTGCGCGCGAGCAGATCGGACAAACGGGCGCCGTCGATCTTGCTCTTCACGCTGCCGAACGGGCCGCGCACTTCGACCGGTGCGTCCGGCTTGGGATCGAAGGAGTCGAGGTGGCTGAGTCCCCCTTCGAGGTGGAGCTGGATCACCGCCTTGGCCGTGGCACGAACGCGCGGTCGCCATCCGGTGCGCAGCAGGGGCGTTGGGTTGGCGAGACCGAGGCCGATGCCTGCCGAGGCACCACGGACGAGGAAGTCACGGCGGGTTGGCTGATGCATGAACGCGGACCAGGGATTGGCGACATTCTAGGTCGGCGCCCCGGGCCGCAGGCTATCTCACGGCGCGGATGCGGTCTTGGTGCACGCGGCTTTGCCGGCTTTGGCGTGGGGTTCCGGAGCGGGCTTCGGTTGCTCGGCCCGCGCACCAGTCACGTCGGCCCCTCGCCGTCGTCGCATTCGGGCGTCGATGGCTGACGGGGGGGCAGCCTACGCTGCGGGGGAAGTGACTGGTACGCCACGGCGGCCCGGGTTGTTTGCGTACGCACGGACCCGATTGGGGGGTTGCTGTCGTCAGACCATCGGCGGTAGTGTCCCCGGTTCTTTCGACCCTCGTTCCCACTCACAGACACAGCAACCCATGAACAAGTTTCTTCTCCCCCTCGCCTTGGCTCTGGCAGCATCCACTGCACTCGCCCAGAACTGCCTCGACCCGAATCGCGGCACCCTGCTCTCCACGAATCCAGCCGACATCCTCCTGCCGATCCAATCGATGGGGATGACGTTCCCGATCGCCGGCGTGACCTACACGGACATCCACATCACCGACCACGGCTACGTGCAGTTTTCGAACGGCGGCATCCCCGCCCCGATGGGCGGCGGCGTGCTGTACACGCCGACGACCGCCAACTTCCTCGCCGGCTCGGCAAAGGTCTGCGCGCTCTACGCGGACATCGTCGGCTCGGGCGGCGGCCAGATCTTCTTCAAGACGTGCCCGGCAGGCACGCCGGCCGGCCAGCGGAGCTGCGTGGTCTCGTGGATCAACATGCAGAACTTCGGCACCCCGCTGCCGCGCTTCGACTTCCAGATGAGACTGTGCGATAACGGCGAGGTTCGCATCGTGTTCGGCGCGAACGTCACCAACGTGTCGACGTTCGGCGTGCCTTCCGACAACGGCATTTGCGGTATCACGCCGGGTGGCGGCGGCCTGCTGCCGCCAAACAGCAACCTGTGGGTGGCGAACCAAACGGTTGGCACCAGCGCTCCGACTTTCGATACCACCAACGAGCTCTGGACGGTGCCGCTCTCGTTCGACATCGCCTCCAACAGTGTGCACTTCATCCCCGTCAACCCCGGCACCATCCCGGCTGGCGGTGGCTACCTCTGGATCACGACCACCGACACCAACTGCGCCACCGCGACCACCACTGGCGTCGGCTGCCTGGGCATGAGCCTCGCACCCACCAACCTGCCCATCCTCGGCAGTTGCGACTTCTGCCTCACCCTGACGGGTGTGGGCCTGCCACCCTTGACCTTGATGGCCTTCGGCAGCGGGTGCCTCCCCTCGCCCGGCATTCCCCTGGGCGGCGGCTGCTTCTTGTGCACGAATGCCGACATCGGTGCATTCGGCCTCACTGGGCCGGGGACCCAATACTGCTTGACCATCCCGAAGACCCCGAGCCTGGCCGGTGCATCCCTGTGCGCTCAAGGCGTCGAGTTGCAGCTGCCACCGCTGACTCCCTTCCTCAAGACCAGCAACTGCGTCCAGTTCGGCGTCGGCTACTGATCGAAGTCACTCCTGATCGGAGTTGACGACGGCGGCGTCATCCCCCCGGGGGGTGACGGCCGTCTGTGGTTCCGGGGCCCGAGTTCGGCAGCGAATCGGGCCCGGCTCACTCAACGGCGCCGCAGCCTGATGCTGCCGCCGACGTTCTTTCTGGCTTGCGGGGTTGCCAAGGTCCCCCCTGGGCGTCGATACTTCTCCCGTCGCGGCAACCTGGATGGCGCCATCTGGGTCGCCCGCGACATCCAACCAACAGGAGTCTGAAGATGCGAACCAAGGCAAACGCACTTCTCGTGGTCTTCGCCTTCGCCCTTCCGGCCGCGGCACAGACCGTTGCGCAGCTGGCAAAGGCGGATGTCAAGAGCGAGAAGTTGTGGAAGATCGAAGCGTCCGGTATCGGCGGTTGAGGCGCAGCCTCCCAGGCTGCCAGGGTCCGTGCGATCCTGGAAAAAGACAAGAACATCAAGAACCTCAACTTCGACACGACGGGCGTCGGCTACTTCGAAGCCGGCAAGAACGTGCCGGAGCTCGCGGATCTGAACCTGGCATTGACCAAGGGGCGCTCTGGCGGCGTCACGATCTCGCGACTGACCGAGGTCGAGCTGCCGAAAGCCGACGTGGTCTACGAGATCGCTATCTCGGGACTTGGTTGAATGGCCACCGCCATCGAGACGCGTGACGTCTTGAGCAAGCTGGACGGTGTCATTCGTGTTCACCCGAACGGCCTCAACGGCAAGGCCCTCGTCTTCGTGAAGGACAAGAAGGCCTTCACTCAGGAAGTGGCGAAGACCGCGCTGTCAGCCACTGTGAAACTTCGCCTGCGCAAGTTCGAGGTCGCCAAGGCCTGAACGTTCTCAGCTCTGGCTGAGCCCCACGAGCCGTTCGCACTCCGGTGTGGACGGCTCGCGGCGTTTGCAGGACGCGTTCGTGCCGCCCTACCGGTCGCCAAACCTCCAGGCAGACAAGTGACGCGGTGCTGGTTCGGTCGCCAACGCCGCGCGCAGCACCGCGATCGGGATCGAGTTCTGGCGTAGCACTGCGTCGTGGAAGCGCTTCTCGGTCCACTTGCCGCTCGCCACGAGTTCACCGTGCAGCGCGCGCAGCTGCAGGCCACCGAGCATGTAGGCGGCCTGGTAGAGAGGGCCGTAGCCGCCGCTGACCGATCGCCGCACCTCGCCTTCGGCGGCGGCGCGTTCGTGGCCGACCCTGTCGATGAGATATTCGACGCACTCGGGCCCGGTCCACTTGCCGAGATGGAAGTTGAGGCTGAAGACGATGCGCGCGCAGCGGTGCTTGCGCCAGTAGAGCATGCCGACGCGATCCTCGGCGCCCTGCGCGAGGCCCAGTTCGTACATGCGCATCTCCCAGTACAGCGCCCAGCCTTCGATCCAGAACGGCGTGTCGAACGGGGCTCGGTACTGCCGGTAGCGCGCCTGCGAGTACTGCTGCAGCCAGTGGCCAGGAATGAGCTCGTGGAAGACCGTGGCGCGGCAGAAGTATTCGTTGTTGCTGCGCAAGCTCTGCAGCTTCTCCTGGTGCGTCATCGCGTCGGTCGGGAACGAGACCTGGATCGTCTCGCCGCCGAGGAAGAACGGGTTCACCTTCTGCGCCTGCGGCGACATCATGCGCATGCGCCAGCATTCCTTGGCGAGGTCGGGGATCGTGATGAGGTCGCGTTGTTCGAGGAACGCGATCGCTTCGACCGCGAGTTCCTTGATGAGCTGCGGTTGCTCGCCGGGCGCACGGTGCTTCTGCTTCACGAACGTCAAC
>JAYUCN010000344.1:0-4989 GCA_043740335.1 Planctomycetota bacterium | reverse complement strand
CAACATCACGAGCGGCCACGCGATCCAGTCCACGGGAATCCCAGCGCGCGGGACCACGTCAAGGATCCAGTCCGCGGCTCCCGGATGACCGGTCTTCGCCATCGAGTAGCAGAACTGCTCGACCTTGTTGTTCGTCCCACCCCACGCTCCCGAGTCGCGGATCTGCTCCGCCTTGTCACGCAGCAGAGGAAACAGGTCCATGGGCAAGTCGGCCTTGGCGAGGAGATTCAGCATGGAGCCTTCGTTCGGCCTGACACGATCCCAGCGCGCGAACACATCCTTGGCATTGGCCGCGGTGATCTTGCCTTCCAACGCGTGGAGGATGTCGTGGCCAAGATCCACCCAGCCGAGCACCGTTGGCACGAGCTCGCCTTCGACCACGCTCACGACCTCGCGCATCCATCCCGTGAGCCACCGCTTCTTGTTGGGAGACGGACCGTTCTCTGGCGCGGGGCCAAACGCTTTGGCGCAGGCATCCACCAGGGGCAGCAACCGCTTGGCCTCCGCCGCCGTGAGCTGCGGCGTCGACTGGCCGCGGCTCCCCGACGTCGATGGTCGCGGCGGACAGAATGGCACGTCCGTGACGCTCTGCATCTTCGGCAGCTCGCGCAACAGCAACTCGATGCCTTCGATCGTGCTCTGCGACGTCGGCGACAACAGGAACTGCTGTGCGGCACTGCCGAGGTCGGGCTCGGTGCTGTCGAGGATCGCGCGCACCATGCGATGCAAGCGAGCCAGCAGCTCGCCCTCGACGAGTGTGCGCGTCCCCCATTGCAGCACGAACACCTTCCATTCCTTCCCGCCCTGCTCCGCTGCTTCGACGAGGAGTTTCGGCTCGAAACGCGCACGCAGAGGCGTGCCATAGGTACCCTCCTCCAGCAGATCGTGCGTCACGCCCCAGTCCGCATGGTGCAGCCAGGTCGCCGCGACCTCGAGCATCGCGGGGTCGCGCAAGGCTGCCGCCGCTCCCGCCACGTGCTGAGCGAACCGTTCGCTGCGCGCCGCGGTCTTCAGGAACGCACTGGCCTTCGTGCCACCGACACGCCACAGGAATGCCGCGAGGCCTTCGATCCCCGTCGGGTGGTACGAGTTGGCTTTCTCGATCGTTTCGAGCGCTGCGATCACTTCAGGAACGGCCGGTGCGCCAATCCACAGCAGTTGCTCCGCCAGCGACTTGTCGATCCCGGCCAGCGGCGACGAGACATCGACGCTCCCCTGCCCACCGGTCTTGACGATCTGCGCTGTGATGTCGCGCGCCTTCTCGCGCAGCGCCTTCTCGCGTTCGATGTCCTGCGCGCCTTGCGGCTTGCTGCCGAAGTCGTCGAACCCGATTACGCTCGCCTTCGCCGCCTCGTCGAGAAACGGCTTGCCCTCTTCGACGCGACCGAGCTTGCCGAGCAACCGGCCGAGCCGTTGGTTCGCGACGGCCCGCGCTTCCGCCGACAGCTTCGTACCCGCGAGCGCTTCGCGGTACAGGGCTTCCGCCTTCGCGAGGTCGCGCTCCTGCTCCTCGACGGCGATCACCGACGCCAGCTCGACCTTCGCGTCCTTCGTTGCCTGGGCCGCGAGTGCTCCAACGAACATCCACACGCATGCGATGTGTTTCATGATGGCGATGAGACCCTTCGATCGGAACGTCCCGGTCCGCGCGCGGTCAGTTCGGTGTCAAGCATCGGTCAAGGCGCTCCCCGCTCCGGCTGCTCGAGCAACCGGTAGCCCACACCGTGCACGGTCAGCAGATGCCGCGGCTGCCTGCTGTCCTTCTCGACCTTCTGCCGCAGATTGAGCATGTGCGTGTCGATCGTGCGGTCGCCGACGAACTGGTCGCCGCCCCACACGTCCTTCAGAAACTGCGCGCGCGACACCGCACGGCCGCCGTGCTGCCGCAGCAGGCTCAGCATGCCGGCTTCCTTCGGCGACAGCGCATGCGTGACCCCATCGCGCACCACCGTGAACGCGGCGAGATCGACCTTCGCAGTGCCGAGCACGAACTGCTGCACACCCGCGGCCTGCGGCCGTTCGCGCCGTCGCAGCATCGCCTTCACGCGCGCGAGCAGTTCGCGCAGCGAGAACGGCTTGCTCACGTAGTCGTCGGCGCCCAGTTCGAGCCCGATCACCTTGTCGCCCTCTTCGCCGCGCGCGGTCAGCAGCAGCACCGGCGTGTCCGTGTCGCGTTGGCGCAGTTCGCGCAGCAGCTCGAGCCCGCTCGGCCCCGGCAGCATCACGTCGAGCACGACGAGGTCGAAGCGCTGCGCGCGCAGCAAGGCCCGCGCCTCGTGACCGTCGGCGGCGACGTCGACCGCATGCCCTTCGCCCGTGAACGCATCACGCAGCGCCACCCGCAGCGTGCGGTCGTCCTCGACGAGCAGCAACCGGAAGCTCATGCCGTGGTCTCCATCGGTAGCGTGAAGGTGAAACAGGCGCCGGGTCCGCCGTCCAGTGGCGCCACGCACACAAGGTCGCCGCCGAGCCGCCGCGCGATCGTGCGCGCGAGGTAGAGGCCGATGCCGACGCCCGGCGTGCTGCCGTGCGCATGCGCGGTGCCGCGCACGAAGCGATCGAAGATGCGTTCTCGCTCGCTCTCGGCAACGCCAGGACCGCGGTCGCGCACGGCGACCTGCAGTCGCTCCCCATCGCGGCGCGTCACCACGTCGATGCGCGCCCCCGCAGGAGCGTACTTGCGCGCGTTGTCGAGCACGCAGACGAGCGCCTGCACGAACGCGCCGCGATCGATCTTCACCAACACCACAGAATCGAGCTGATCGTCCCGGTCGATGCGCAACCCGTCCCGCTCCGCCACGGGCAGAAACAGCGACAGCGTCTCGCCGACCACCTCGCGCACATCGACGAGCCGCAGATCGTACGCACGTTCGCCGCGTTCGAGCCGGCCGAGGTCGAGCACGTTCTCGATGAGCATCGACAGCCGGCCAGCTTCACCGGCCAGCATGCGGTAGTAGTCCGCTTCGCGGCCCTGTGCTCTGCCCTCGGCGAGCATCTCGCCGAGCAGCCGGATCGACGCCAGCGGCGTCTTCAACTCGTGCGTGACCGTCGTCAGGAACTCGGCCTGCGCCCGCACGGCGTCCGCCTCGCGGCGCGACGCGCGGAACTGTTGCCACGCCGCGAGACCGAACGCAACGAGCAGCACGAGCGTGATCGCCGGCAGCAGCCACGGGCTCTGGCCGAGCGTCGGACCGGCACTGGGACGCAAGCCACGAAGGTGTGGCACGCCAGCGAACGCGGCCCCTTCCGCCGCTGCGATCTCCGCGTCGACGAGCCACGGCCATTCGGGCAAGGCCCCAGCCCGACCCGCGGCGCGCACGGCGGCGAGCCATTCGTCGATGCGGAGCCGGGCCGCGTCGTGCCCGCCGTCCTCGCGCGGCAACCACCAGAGCAGCTCGCCGCCGACGGCACGCAACCCGTCAGCGGACGTAGTCGCCATCTGCCGCCACTCGGCGTCGGCAGCACACAGCCGCGCGCGCCGCTCCATCACTGCGGTGATCGCCGATCTGCGCTGCAGCGTCGTCGGCAAACCGGCATGCACGGCTTCGGGCAGGAACGGCACGACACGATCGACCCAGACCGCAGAACCCCCGGGGCGAGGCAGACGCAACGCCGCCGCCACGGCATTCGCCGTGGCAGAGCGACCGAGCTGCTCGAGCGGGAGCTTGCCGATGCGTTCGTCGAGTTCCTGCAGCAGTGCTTCGCACGCCGCCGGCCGCACGCCGCGCACATGGTTCCATGCCGCCGCCGCGACGACGACCATGCGTTGCGCACTCGGCAGTGGCCGCGCCAGGATCTCGGCGAACTCCCGCTCGGCCGCCACGCCATCCTTCGCCGCGAACTCCGCGCGCGCCGCCCGTTCGAGCCGGTCCTGCACGACGACGTCGGCGTCTTCGTCCGACGCCGTCTCGTGCAACCACCCCACCGTGTCGTCGACTTCGACGCCGTCACCGCGCAACACGAAGCGCAGCGATGCCGGCACCTGCTCGAAGACGGCCCGCGAGCCGGTCGCCGCGCGCAGGATCCGCTCGGCAACAATCTCGGCGCGTTCGACTTCGATGGCCCGCGCCTGCGACTCGAGCTGCAGCGTGCGCCAGAGCTGGAACGACAGCGCCGTCACCAAGGCCGCGCCGAGCAGCAGCAGCAGAGTGTGGAGCCGACCACGGGACTGGGAACGACGGAGGTCGATGGGCCGCACGATAGATGGCGGCGGCGACGAGCTGTCAAGAAACGGTCAAGCAGTGGCTACCATGCGCGGAGATGCTCGACGACTACGTGCTGCAGCTCTGCGAACATGCCAATGTCGCGCGTTCCAACCAAGAAGACGACATCGTCGACGCCGAGGTCGTGCTCGAGCAGGCATTCGCCTGCAGCCGGGTCCTGGCGGTGTACGGCACGTTGGCACCGGGCGAACGCAACCACCATCTGCTCGCGGAATGCCCGGGCATCTGGACCCGGGGCGCCGTGCATGGCCGCCGCGCCGAGCGCGACAACCCGGTCTTCACCTACGACCCGCTGACCGCGACCGTCCCCGTGCAGGTGCTCACGAGCGCTGGCTTGCCGCGACAGTGGGCGCAGCTCGACGCGTTCGAGAGTCCTTCCCATCGCCGCATCCTCGTGCCCGTGTTCGCGGGCAGTCGCCTGATCCAGGTAGCGAACCTTTACGAAGCGCAGCACCCCGTGGACTGAAGACGCGTGCCGCCTGGCTACGCGGGCAGTCGCCCGAACACGAGGCGCGCGATCTCGACAAGCTTCTCGTCGTTCATCTGTACTCCCACGAGCGTGATCTGGAGCACGTGCCGGCCGCGACAGTGCCAGACGAGTTCGCAGCGCGATAGGCCCGGCTGCTCGGGGATCTGCGTCCAGCGCCGACCCGCGATCCCCTCCGCAGCCGCGCCGTTCGGAACGAACGCGGCCGGCCCGTCGAGCAAAGCTGAGGAGTCGCCGCCTCGATCAGAAGTTGCCGATCGTCGTCTGCACGCCGTTCGA
>JAYUCN010000343.1:0-4990 GCA_043740335.1 Planctomycetota bacterium | reverse complement strand
CATCCTCATGCTCGGTGACAATGCCTACTTCGTCGGCACCGATGCCGAGTACCAGGCGGGCGTGTTCGACGTCTACGGCAGCTACCTGCGCTCGACGTTCTGCTGGTCGACGCTCGGCAATCACGACGCCTACAGTGCGTCCACGGCGACCCAGAGCGGTCCCTACTACGACATCTTCACGCTGCCGAAGCTCGGCGAGGCGGGCGGGCTGCCGAGTGGAACGGAGTCGTACTACTCGTTCGATCGGGGCCACATCCACTTCGTCTGCCTCGACTCGATGGACAGCGACCGCAGCGCCACGGGCGCCATGATGACGTGGCTCACAGCGGATCTTGCGAGTACGACGGCGCGCTGGATCATCGCGTTCTTCCACCACCCGCCCTACTCGTTCGGTTCGCACCATTCGGACGTGCCGACCGACAGCGGCGGCCGGCTCATCGACATGCGGCAGATCGCGCTGCCGATCCTGGAGGCGGGCGGCGTCGACCTCGTGCTGAGCGGCCACAGCCACAGCTACGAACGGTCGTTCCTGTTGGACGCGCACTACGGCTTCAGCTCGACGCTGCAACCGGGCATGGTGCTCGATCGCGGCGATGGTCGCGAAGCAGGGGACGGTCACTATGGCAAGGCCTCGACCGGGCCCGCTCCGCACGAGGGTGCGGTCTACGTCGTCGCGGGCAGCGCGGGATCCTTGGGGGGTGGGCCGCTCAACCATCCGGCCATGCACGTCAGCCTGAACAACCTCGGGTCGTTCGTGCTCGACATCGACGGGGACCGCCTCGATGCTTCGTTCGTCGGGCTGTCGGGAGTCGAGGACCAGTTCACCCTCGTCAAGGGCGAAGCGCGCACGCTGTTTCGCGACCAGCCGCGCATCTCGGTGACTACCGGTGGGCGGCAGGACTACCGCCTCGTCGCGGGTGCTTCGCACGCGGGCCGGTTCTACCTGCTGGTCGGTTCGTTCGGGACCGAGCCTGGCTTCGACTTCCTGGGCGTGCACATCCCGCTCAATCCCGATTCCTGGTTGCAGCTCAGCCTCGCGTCGTTGAACTCGCCGAACTACCCGAACAGCTTCGGCCTGCTCGACGCGAACGGTGCTTCGACGGCGGCTCTGGTGTTGCCACCGCTCAACGATCCGAGCCTGGTCGGTACTGCGCTCTGGCACGCCTACGTCGTCGGTGACGGTGCCACCTTCGTGCACGCGAGCAACGCCGTGAAGATGACGTTCGTCCAGTAGAGGAACACCGGCCGAGGAACTGGGCTTGGCGCATCGTCGCGGTATGCTTCCGCGCGGTGTCCTACCGCGTCGATCTCCCGGTCTTCTCCGGTCCGATGGATCTCCTGCTGCACCTCGTGCGTGAGCAGGAGGTCGACATCCACGAGATCTCGCTGGCGCGCATCCTCGCCGACTACCTGAAGCACCTCGGCGTGCTGCAGCAGCTCGACCTGCAGGACATCGGCGACTTCGTCGTGATGGCGAGCACGCTCATGGAGTGGAAGTCGCGCGAGCTCCTGCCGAACGAGACGATCGAAATCGAGCAGGTCCTGGATCCGCGCGACGACCTGATCCGTCGGCTGCTCGAGTACAAGCGCTATCGCGACATCGCGCGCCAGCTCGAGACCCGCGCCGACCGGCGCTCCCGCCAGGCACCGCTCGTGCTCGTTTCACCCGCGCACATCGCCGAGAACGACGACGAGGACCTGCTCGACCTCGGCAGCCTCGGCATCTGGGACCTGACCTCGGCGTTCGCCAAGCTGCTCGAGGAGATCGGGCAGCAGGGCACGATGAACGTCGAGGTCGAGAAGCGTGACATCAGCTACTACACGCGCCGGCTGCTCGAGACGTTCCAGCAGCGGCACGAAGTCCGCTTCTCGGAACTGTTCGACAAGGCGGAGGGCCGCTACGGCCTGATCGGCACGTTGATCGCGCTGCTCGAGATGATGAAGCAGGGCTATCTGCGCGCGATCCAGGAACAGTGCTTCGACGAGATCCACCTCGCGTTCCGCGGCGACGCAGGAGTCACGGTGGAGCAGATCCTCGCCGGCATCGCGGTCGAGGACGAGCGGCTGCGCGCGCAAGAAGAGGCGGCGACCACGCTGGACACCACCGAACGCGACCCGGACGACGAACCGCCGGCTGTTCAGGAACTCGGGGCGTTCGGCTGAACCGTGCGCGGTCGGCGTCGGCCCGACCGTGACTTCTGCAGCGTGGGAGCTTCGGCCACACCCGTGCCTCGCATGCATCTCCGCTGCGGGCGCGGACTTTTGGTTTGGATCCACGCAATGGCGTGCCGAGAATCGCAGGGTTGCGCGATCCGCGGCCGCCCGCAATCCGCGCCGCCGCCGCCATTCCATGCAAGTCAGTCCGAAGTCGACGTTCGCCGGGGTCTTCTGTCTGGGGCTCTCCATCATCCTGTTCGAGATCGCGCTCACGCGCGTGTTCGCGATCATGATGTGGCACCACTTCACCTACATGGTGATCTCGATCGGGCTGCTCGGTTTCGGAGCCTCGGGCAGCCTGCTGACCGCGACGCGGCTCGGCAGCAAAG
This sequence comes from Planctomycetota bacterium, assembly GCA_043740335.1. Taxonomy (GTDB): domain Bacteria; phylum Planctomycetota; class UBA1135; order UBA1135; family UBA2386; genus DASVAL01. The sequence continues at coordinate 2,444 of JAYUCN010000343.1, read as the reverse complement.
TTGGCTCACCCGCGCGCGCGCTAGTCTGGTCCAGCCTCGCCTACGGTGCGAGCGTCATGCTCGCGTTCTGTTTCGCGACCCTCGTGCGCATCGACAGCCTCGCGATCTGGCAGCAGAAGGAGAACTTCCTCGCGCTGTTCTTCATCTACCTCGTCATCGGCGTACCGTTCCTGCTCGGTGGTTTCGGCATCGGGCTCGCGCTGACCCGCCTCGTCACGCACGTCAACAAGCTCTACTTCAGCGATCTCGTTGGCTCGGCGATCGGGGCCGGCCTCAGCGTGATCCTCATGAAGAGCTTCGGCAGCTCGGCGACCGTGATGTTGGCGGGCGTCTTCGGGCTCATCGCCGCCTTCTGTTTCAGCCTCGATGCAGAGCGTCGCTACCTGCTGCTGAGCGTGCCGGGGCTCGCGCTCGGCGCCGTCATGACAATGGCCTTCACGGGCGGAGCGCCGAGTCTCGGCATCCCCGCGGCGACCTGGCGCGTTCCCTATGCGCCGGGCAAGGAGGCGGTGGTCGCCGAAACGCTGCTCACGCGCCTGGCCGAAGCCGGTCAGCTCGGTGGCCAGAGCCCCGAATTGACGAAGATCTACAGCGCCACCGCCGAGGTGCAGGTCGGCGCCAGCATCCAAGCGCCGCCGATGATCGGTGGCGACCAGGGCGTGCAGGACCAGCGCTTCCCCGAGTCGCGCGCCGTCGGCCAGGACGGCACGGCGCCGACGATGCTGTTCAAGAACGCGGTGGATCTGTCGCTCTTCCCGTTCCTCGACGACACCCAGGCGGCATCGGCCTGGGTCGTGCACAAGGCCGCCGGCCGCAAGGACCAGGACGCCATGGTGATCGGTGTCGGCGGCGGCGTCGACGTCATGGTGGCGCTCGCGAACGGTGCGAAGTCGGTCACGGCGGTCGAGCTCAACACGGCGATGGTCGAGATGGTGACGCAGCGATACGACGACTATCTGGGCGGCCTGTTCCGGCCCGGGGCCCACGCGCTCGCCGATCGCATCAAGCTCGTCAACAGCGAGGGCCGCGCGTGGTTGCGTTCGCACGACGACACCTACGACGTCATCCAGATGAGCGGGGTCGACTCCTACACGGCGCTGAGCACGGGCGCCTACACGTTGTCCGAGAGCTACCTCTACACGATCGAGGCGGTGCAGGATTTCTATCGCCATCTGCGCGGCGACGGCATCGTCAACTATTCGCGCTTCATCGAAGGGGCGCCGCTGAAGCCGCGCGAGACGCTGCGGCTCGCGAACATCGCGACTTCGGCGCTGCGCGAACTCGGCGTCGCCGACCCGGCCTCGCACGTGGCGGTGTTCCAGGGGCTCGCGTGGGCCTCGACGATGGTGAAGAAGTCGGCGTTCACGGCGGTGGAGATCGACGCCTTGCGCGAGTTCGCGCGGGTCGAGGGATTCGTCGGCCTCGTCTTCGATCCGCTGCGACCGGCGGCGGCGGTGCTCGAGCCCGAGGCGACGCACTTCGCGCGCATGCGCCCGCAGTTCCTCGCGGCGATGGCGAACGCTGGCGGCTTCCCGACCGATCCGGCGGCCCGGAACGAGGCCGTGTGGGCACTCATGCAGGCGGCGGCGCGCGTGGCCAAGGGGGAAGCGATCGCCGACGCGATGCTGCCCGACGTGCTGCGCACCGCCGAGACCGGACCCCACGCACTGCAGGTCCTCGGTTCGTTGCGCGAAGGCATCGTGCAGCAGGCACGCTACATCGGTGGCGCCATCGCCGACTTCACGAGCGTGCTGCGTGGCAGCGACGCGGAGCGCGAACGCTTCGTCGCCGCGTACGACTACGACATCTCGCCGGCCACGGACGATCGGCCGTTCTTCTTCAACTACTACCGCTGGTCGAGTCTGTGGGGCGGCCAGCAGCGGCATGCGCACGACCCGAACCTGTTCGCGTACCACACCGACTTCCCGGTCGGGCACATGATCCTGTCCGCCTCGCTGCTGCAGATCATGCTGCTGGCCGGGTTCCTCATCCTGCTGCCGCTGCGCAAGCTCGCGCGCGAAGGTCTGAGCACGCCAGGGGCGCTGCGCTACTTCGCCTACTTCGCCGCTCTCGGGCTCGGCTTCATGCTCATCGAGATCGCGCTCATGCAGAAGCTCGTGATCTTCCTCGGGCATCCGACCTATGCGCTGTCGGTCGTGCTCGTGAGTCTGCTCGCCTCGGCCGGGGTCGGGTCGCTGCTGGCCGGTCGCATCGAGGTCGTGCGCGCGCGGCACCTGCGCTGGATCCTGCTCGGCATCGTCGTGGTCGTCGTGCTCGACGCGCTCGCCGTCGACCACCTGCTGCCGCTGCTGCTGGGTCAGGCGCTCGCGGTGCGCATGGCGGTCGTGATCCTGTTGCTCGTGCCTCTGGGCCTCGTGCTCGGCATGCCGTTCCCGTCCGGCATGCGGCTCGTCCAGGAGCAGTGCCCGCACCTGGTGCCGTGG
>JAYUCN010000342.1:0-2023 GCA_043740335.1 Planctomycetota bacterium | reverse complement strand
TGTTGAGCCATTGACCGGCAGAGACGCCAAGAGCGCTCACCGGGATGGCCGGCGACGGCACCGCGCCGGCATCGTTCTCGGTGCGCAGGTAGGTCGCCTTGGGGTTGATGGGGATCTGCACCTGCGCCGCGACGGTCGCGACGAAGCAAGTGGGCAGGAGAAGGGCCGCAAGCAGGGAAGTCGTGTTCATGGTGTTCTGGAGGGAGCAGCGGCCTCGTCGAACAGAATGTTCGCGCCGGCAAGAAAACTGGCCTGCGGATCCGTCCGCCGCGGCACCAGGCTGGCAACAGGCCCGTCCAGATCCCCGGCGTTCGTCTTCGCCCCCAAGCCTTGCCGGCAGCCGCCATCGTCCTGCTCGGCAACGCCATGGCCATTGCCAGGACGCGCGCGTACTACCGCCGCCGCCAGCGATCGAGGGCCACGGCCCCGAGGATGATCACGCCGACCAGCATGTCCTGCACGTAGTTGGGCAGACCTTCGATCGTGCAGCCGTTCGCGAGCAGCGCCATGCAGAGCGCCCCCAACAACGACCCGAGGATGCTGCCCTCGCCACCCGCGAGGCTGCCGCCTCCGAGCACGACCGCGGCGATGACCTGCAGCTCCAACCCGGCCCCCGCCATCGGGTCGCCAACGCGCACGCGCGCGAAATGCAGCACGCCGGCGATGCCCGCCATGAGCCCGCACAGCGCGTAGATGCGCACCTTGACCGACTCGACCGGCACACCGCAGAGCCGCGCGTTCGCTTCGTTGCTGCCAACCGCGTAGGTGTGCACGCCGAACACCGAACGCGCCAGCACCACGCCGAGCACGAGGCCGAGCCCGACGACGAGCCAGACCGCCGGTGCGAGCACGAGCCAGGCCGGCTCCGGCGACTTCGTGACCCAGGCCGGCAACCACGCCGGATCGGCCTGCACGGTGCGTTCCTCCGCCAGCCACTTCGCGAGCCCGCGGGCGATCCCCATCGTGCCGAGCGTGACGAGGAACGGGCCGATGTGCAGGCGCGTCACCAGCACGCCATTCAGCGTGCCCATGAAGGCACCGCTGCCCATGCCGCCGAGGGCGGCCGTGCCGACGTCGCAGCCGTGCTGGCGCAGCAGGGCCGTCGTCACCGACGACAGCGCGAGTACGGAGCCGACCGAAAGATCGATGCCGCCCGCCGCGACGACGAACGTCATGCCGAGCGCCGTGAGCGCCACGAACACGGTCTGCAGCGCCACCGTGAGCAGGTTGCCCGTCGTCGGGAAGCTGTCCGGGTTGCGCACGGCGAACCACACGAACACGCACAGGAACCCCAGCAGCGGACCGAGCTTCGTCAGAAGGCGCATCATGGCCGCGCCCCGGTGCCACCCGCACCGACTGGCCCGAACATCGCTTCGCGCAGCAGCGACTCCTGCGTGCATTCGCCGGCCAGGCGAAACGGCCCGAGCTCACCGCGTCGCATGACGGCGATGCGGTCGCACAGGCCCAGCAACTCGGGCAACTGCGAACTGACGACGAGGATCGCCGCCCCCTGCCGCGCCATCTGGTCGAGCAACCGGTAGACCTCCTGGCGACTGCCGACGTCGATGCCGCGCGTCGGCTCGTCGAGCAACCACACCGCGCACTCGGCGTGCAGCAGTCGCGCGATCACGACCTTCTGCTGGTTGCCGCCGCTCAATTCGCGCACGAGCTGCCGCGGTGACGTGCACCGCAGCGACACCAGGCACCCGAGGTCGGCGGCACGCGCCATCGCCTCGCGCCACCGCAGGAACCCACGACGACACACGGGCGACAGGCGCGGCAACACGACATTCGTGGCGATCGACAATCGCAGCGACAGACCGTCGTGCTTGCGATCCTCGGCGAGCAGACCCACGCCGCGGCGCCAACACTGCCGCGGCTCGGCCGGCAATGGCTCACCATGCAACGTCACGGACCCCGCGGTTCGACGGCGCAGCCCGAAGATGGCCTGCAGCAGCTCGGTCCGGCCCGATCCACAGAGACCGGCGATGCCCGCGATCTCCCCGCGGTGCAGTGTCAGCGA
>JAYUCN010000341.1:0-4995 GCA_043740335.1 Planctomycetota bacterium | reverse complement strand
GGATCCACGTGTAGTCCAAGGGACCCGGGTCGTACACGGGGTCCTTGTATTCGAGGAAGACGCGGCCGCGCGCGGACTCCAGGAGCACGAGCGGGTTGGTGTCGAGGTGGACGGGAACGTTGCCGTCGTGAGGGTTGAGAGCCTGGTCGAAACTCAGTCGTACTTCGAGCGGCGGCGCGCCGAACAGACCGAGCGGCACGTCGGTGAGGCCCGTGGCCGTAGTGACAGAGAGATTGGTGCGCGTCGGGCCGCCAGCTTTGGGATTGCGGAACAGCTGGGCCGGCTGCGTGCCTTCCTTCGTCCCGAACGAGAACGTGATTGGCTGAGCCAGGCCCTTGCCAGCGCGGTTGCGCAGCACGGTGCCGTTCAGGGCCTGGCCGCCGACGAGTTGGACCAGGTAGGTGCGGCCCGCCTTGAAGCCCCCGTTGTCGAAGGCATTGTTGCTCGCGAAGCTGGGCACGAACAGCAGGCGCCGCCCGCTGACGACGCTGGCGGGCGTGCCGGTCCCCAGCGATGGGGTGTCACCGGGACTCGTCGCCAGCCTGAAGTTGCCGCTGACCAGTTCGGAGATGGGGTCCCCCAGCTGGTCGAGGGCCTGGAACGTCATCGTCGTCAGGCTCGCCGAGTCGAGGTCGACCTCGGCGCTGAAGTCGACGCTGATCGGATCGTTCAGGAAGACACTGGCGCCGTTGGTCGGTTCGGTCTTGAGGGCGAGGAAGTCACCGCCGGTTTTCGTTTCCCCGGTGGCTCCTCCTCCGCCGCCACTGGAGCAGGCGGACAGGGCGGCAAGGGTCGCGAAGGACAACAGGGCGGCCGATTCAAGTCGCTTCATGGCAGTAACCAATGGGAACCTTATCCTGAACGCAGCACGGTGGTGCTGTGGCAGCGATAGTCGCGAGCGAGGGAGCCGTAACATGGGATTCGGTTCCGCTGGCACGCCGGAGAGCACGGCTCGCCATTGTGGCTCAGGCGCGATCCCGGTCAAGGCAGTCGCCAGCGGGATTCGCGGCGGCACCATGTCCCAACGGAGGACTCCCCATTGACATCGGCTGCGGGTAGGGCGCCGTGTGCGGTTCCGAACGGCTGCTGCCTGGGGCCGTCTGGTCGCTCGGATTACAGGTCAAGAAGCCAAGGGTGTCGCCTCTGGACGGGGCCGAGGGCGGTCAGCGCAGGGCGGCCAGCAGTTCGGCAGCCGTCGTTGCGACCGGTGTCCGCAGGGCGCTGCGCGCCACTTCGAGCGACGCGGCGTCGAGCCGCGTGCGGCCGCGCTGCAGCGCGCGCCGCACCAGAGTCTGGTTGTTGCCAGCCAGAGCGGCGGCAGCCAGCAGGTAGCGCCCGCGCACGTCGTCGGGGAACGCGTCGAGGGTGGCGTCGAGGAACGCCGCGGCGTCGGCGTGGCGGCCGACGACGAACAGCACGGAGGCACGCAGGAGGCGTGCTTCTGCGTTCTCAGGGTCGAGTGCCTGCTGCGCGTCCGCGAGCCGCAGCAATCGAGCCGCGTTCGCCGGGGCCTCCGTCAGGTCTCGCAGGTTCGGCGTCAGGATGCCGAGCGGCAGGGCCATGGCCGCGGGCACCTCGTCGCCGCGGGCGGCGAACCCGAGCAGGGCAGCCAAGGACGTGGGCAGGTCCGGTGGCGACACGCGGGCGAGTGCCTGCAGCGCGCCAGTCGATGCGGGTTCGGCGCGCGCCATCAACAGGTCAGCAGTCGCCGCGGTCCAGGGGCTCTGCTGGTCGAACAGGGTCACGGGCAGCGCCGCTGCCGACAGCCACCGTCGCTGCAGGCCGGCGGCGAACGCGGCGCCGCCGAGTTCGGGCACCCGACCAGGGGACGCCGACAGCAGCTGCAGCGGCGAATCCGCAGGGACCGAGGCAGTGATCGAAAGGGCTCGCCCGGTGTTCTCGCCGTCCAGTCCGGCGAGCAGCGCGTTGCGCTGCGTCGTCACGCGTGGACCAGACTCGCCCGCCAGAACGCCGCCGAAGTCGCCGTGCCGCAGCAGGTCCTCGGCGGCCGCGGTGCGGCCACTCGCCAGGAGCCGGCGCGCGCGGCGCAGTTGCAGATCCGGCAGCGTCACCGCACCGTCGGGGCAGACCGAGGTCAGGCGCCGCTCGTCGCAGAGGTGGCGCGCGGCCCGTTCGAGGGCGTCGAGTTCGCGCTCGAGGTCGCCGAGCCAGGCCGCGAGGTCGGCCTGGAAACGCCACGCGGCGACGAAGCGGTCGTCGGCGGCCAGCGCACGATCGGCAGCTTCGCGGGCGCGTTGCGTGCGACCAGCGGCGAGGTGCACACGCGCGCGTTGCAGATGGATCGCGGCGAACTGGCCGGCCTGTGCGCGCGCCTGCAGTTGGTCGGCTTCGGCCAGCGCATCGGCGTGGCGGCCGAGCAGCGCGAGTGCTTCGATGCGGTGGAAGCGAGCTTCGAACAACTCGGGTCGCTTGGTGAGCACGGCATCGAGCAGTTCGAGGCCCTTGCCTGCGAGTGCCTTTTGGCGGCCGGGCGGCAGCGGCAACGCGGCGATCGGCGAGAACTCGGCCGCGAACTGCACGGGACCTGCCTGCCACGTGCTGGCTTCGGCGAGTGCCAACAGCACGCGGGCCGTGAGCACGACGACCCATGGTTCCATCTGTACAGTGGTCAGCACTTCCTCGACGGCCTTGACCGGCCGCGACAGGTCGTCGGTCGAGTCGAGACAGCGCAGCGCCGCCCACAGCAGGCGCGCGGTGCCGTAGTTGGGCCGCAGTGCTGCGGCCTGCAGCAGGTCGTCCTCGGCGGCGCGGATGCGGCACACGTCGGGACAGGTCTGGCACCAGCCGCGGTGCAGCAGCGCGAAGTAGCGTTGTTCGTCGTCGAGGTCGGGTGTGCGCAGCGCCGCGTCGAACGCCGCGATCGCCGCGAAGTAGTCCTGCCGGTGCTGGTGCCAGAAACCGAGCCAGAAGGCGACGCCGGGCGCCCGCTGGTCGAGTGCGGTGAACGCGCGTTCCGCTTCGTCGAAGCGTCCCTGCTGCTGCAGCCACACGGCGGCCATCGCGCGATCAGCGGGAAGCACCGCGGGCAGCGCGAGCAGGGTCTGCAGCACCTGTTCGGTGCGCTTGGCATCGTCGCCGAGGTCGAGCAGCACGCGCGCCAGCGTGCGCAGCACCTCGGCATCGGTCGGGGCGTTCTGCACCAATCGCTCGGCGATCTGGAGGGCCGCGGTGGCGTTCGGCGAACGCGCCGACTCCGCCGCGGGCAGGTGATCGCCGAGCCCGAGCTGGCAGTAGAAGCGCCGCGACGCGCCGCCGAACACCGTGATGCCCTCGGGCGACAGCGCCAGTCGTTGCCGCAGGTTCATCTGGTCGGCCTTCGCTTCGAGGATGGCCGCCTGCACGTCGCGTTCGTTCGCGTAGCCAGAGATCCAGTACACGGTCGGCACGAGCAGCACGACCGCCAGGGCGAGGGCGGTGCTGATGGGGCGACGGCGCAGGCGGCGAAGGGACCGCTGCAGCACACCGCTCTTGCGCGCGTGCACGGAGTCGCCGTCGACGAAGCGGCACAGGTCGGCGGCGAGGGCGGCGGCGGTCGGGTAGCGGCGAGCCGGGTCCTTCTCGAGGCACTGCAGCGCGATGCGCGCGAGTTCAGCGGGCACGCCGGCGCGCCGCTGGCGCGGGTCCTGCGGATCGCGATTGAGGATCGCGTCGATGACGTTCGCGAGCGGCCCCGGGGCGACGGGCGGCCGTTGGCACAGGCACTCGTAGAGCACGGCACCGAGCGCGTAGATGTCGCTGCCCGGGTTGCCGTTCTCGGCGCCGAGGGCCTGCTCGGGCGCCATGTAGAGCGGCGTGCCGAGGAAGTCGCCCGTGCGCGTCAACGTCGACGTGTCGGGGTCGCGCGCCGTGGCGAGGCCGAAGTCGAGCACGACCATGCGGTCGTCGTCGCTCCACATGAGGTTTCCGGGCTTGACGTCGCGATGCACGACGTTGTGGCGGTGCGCGTACTCGAGGGCCAAGGCGGCGTCGGCGAGCGTGCGCGCCAGGCGCCAGGGGTCGTCGAGCAGGGTGCGGGCGCGCCCGTGGTCGGCATCGCGCGGGTCGAGCGACGCGGCGAGCAGGCGCTGCAGGGAGCGACCTTCGACGAGGTCCATCGCGAGCCAGGCCGAACCGTTCTCGTCGCCGAAGCCCAGCACGGGCACGATGCCAGGATGGGCGAGCGATGCCGCCGTGCGCGCCTCGCGCGCGAAGCGGGACGCGGCGCGCGCGTCGTTTGCCACGTGTGCGTGCATGACCTTCAAGGCGACGCGACGGCCCGACGAGACCTGTTCGGCGGCATAGACCGCGCCCATGGCGCCGCGGCCGAGTTCGCCGAGCACGCGGAAGTCACCGAAGCGCCGCGGCAGGTGGCGCGGGGGAGCGGCCGTGGCGAGTTGGTCGAGGTCGGCCAGCGCCTCGAGTTCGCGCAGGAACGGCGCGCGCAGGTCTTCGGGCAGACTGGCCGCGAACTCGCCCGGCAGCCTGCCCGGGTGATCCTCGGCGAAGGCGAGCCAGTCGCCGATCGCCCGATCGAGCGGGTCGCCGTCGAGTGGGCCGTCGTCGTTCATGCCTGCGAGCCTTCGTCGTCGCCCATCGCGGCCTTGAGCTTGCGCAGAGCCCGGCTCAACAACAACGCCACGGCGTTGCGCGTGCGACCGAGACGCTCGGCGATCTCCTGGAGCGACAGGCCCTGCACGCGTGCCTGCGTGATCACGTCGCGGTCGTCCTCGGACAGGCGCACCAGGGCGGCATCGAGGCGGGCCTGTGCTTCCTTGCCGACGCTCTGCGTGCGCGGGCCGGGGCCGACGTCGGCGGCCTGCACGGCGCCCGGTTGCAGCGTGCTGCCGTCGTGGGCGAACGGACGTTCCAGCCGGCGGTCACGCTTGTGCGCATGCGCCATGCGTTGCAGGTTGGCGAGCCGATGCAGCGCGACGGTCGCGAGCCAGCGGAAGAACGAGTCGGGGCCCTGGTAGGTGTAGTCCGGGAACTGCTTCG
>JAYUCN010000340.1:0-5000 GCA_043740335.1 Planctomycetota bacterium | reverse complement strand
AGGTGAGGCGGCCCACGTATGGATCGGACACGGTCTTGAAGACCTTGGCGGCGAACGGGCCGTTGTCCGGCTCGACCATGTCGCCGTAGACGTCGCTGCCGGGCTTGCCAGCACCGCGGGCGCCGAAGCAGACCGGCGACGGGAAGTGCTGCTGTACGAACTCGAGCATCTGCTCGAGGCCAAGGCCGCGGTTCGGACAGACGGCGAAGACCGGCACGAGCTTGCCGCGGGCGATCGCACGGCGCAGATTCTGCTCGAACTCGTCGGGCGCCAAGTGGCCCTGCTCGATGTAGTGCTCCATGAGCGTGTCGTCGACCTCGGCCTCGTCCTCCTCGATCATGTCGTGGTACTTCGGCGCTTCGGGTCCTTCGTTGTGGGTCACGGCGTGCACCGACTTGAACTGCGCCCCCGTGGCATTCGGGTAGGTGACGGGAACGACGGCGTGCCCGAACGCCGCGCGCAGTTCGGCCACGATCTTGTCGAAGCTCGTGTTCTCGTGGTCGAGGTGCGTGACGACGATGGCGCGGCCGATGCCGCTGCCGGTCGCATGCTTCCAGAGCTGGCGCGCGTGGAAGGTCAGCGGGCTCGTGGCGTTGATGCAGAGACAGGCCGTCTCGACGACGTCCATCGCCGCAATCGCATCGGTGACGAAGTCCGGATGGCCTGGCGTGTCGAAGATGTTGAGGCGCGCCGGACCCAGCGGGATCCGGACCAGGTGCGCCGCGAGCGTCTGCTTGCGATCCCGCTCCTCCGGTTCCGTGTTGCTGATGCTCGAGCCGTCGGCCGTGCTGCCCAGGCGCGTGGTCAGCTTGCAGTGGTAGGCGATCGCGTCGAGCAGCGCCGTCTTGCCCGAGTGGCCGTGGCCGACGAGAGCGACGTTGCGAAGGTCTTCCGAAGCATGAGCCATGGGTCAGGTCACTCCGTGAGGTCAGTGCGCCCAGCAACCAGGCGCGGGAAAAGCGACCCCTGGACCGCGAGACCCGGACGGCGCATGCCGTCGGAGCACTTTCTCGGCACCTGGGGACGGCGCCGTTATACCGCGACGGGTGGAAGGCGAAAGGCCGTGTCGACGACGACGAAAACTCCGGGTCGGCACCCCTCGGCAGCAGGCCACGCCCCTGAAGGGCGATGGCCGGTCGGCAGAGGCTGGACGCGAACACCAAGCCATGACACCCGTGGTATGGAGCTCGCGTCGGCGCGTCGCTCGAGCCAAGCTCGTGCCTACATCGTGTCGCCGACCACGATCTCGACGCGGCGGTTGCGAGCCTTGTTCTTCGGGTCCCGCGGATCGTACTGGCCGTAGCCGACGACCACGATACAGGACTCGGGCACACCCTGCTGGATCAGGTAGCGGGCCACCGAGTCCGCGCGTTCGCTCGACAGATGCCGATTGTCGCGGTACTTGTCTTTCGTCTTCTGGATCGGGTCGCTGTCGGTGTGGCCTTCGACGTAGATGCGACGCCCCGGGAACTTGCCCTTGAGCGCGGCAACGACGTTGCGCAGCACCTTGTGCGAAGAGTCCTTCAGCGTCGTGCTGCCTGAATCGAACGTCACGGAGTCGTCGACTCCGATGCTGATGCGACCGCGGACATAGCCGACCGTGGCGTCGCTGCCGAGGTCCTTCTGGAGCTGGTCGATGAGGCTCGAGGAATCGCTGCGCGGGGCCGTGGCATTCGCAGGCTGCGGCGCCGCCTCGTGGCGCAGCAGGTCGTCGTTCTCGCCGCGCAGGCGAGCAACGTCACCACTCAGTTCGCGAATGCGCTCGTCGCGCTCGCGCAGCATGTCCTGGTAGCGGGTGGTGCAGCTCGTCGACAACGACAAGACCACGACGGAGAGAAAGAGGATCGACTTGCGGAACAACATGGTGCCTCCCAGAGGAATCAACTCGACAGAAACAAGGCGAAGATGGTCATTGAAACCGCCTGCGCTTCAAGAGAGCGAACAGGCCGACCAGACACAAGAGGGTCACGACGGACAGGATCCACTGCGCACCTGGATTGGTGCGCTGCCATTCCGGCCACGTCACGAAGAGAAGATCGAGGATGGGCCGTTCGGCGAACGTCGCCACGAGGGCCCCCATGGCCAGCCAGGGCCCGAACGGAATGCGCGTGCCGGCCCCGAGCAAGAGGCCGATGCCGCCGACGATCGACCCGAACAAGCAGCCGAGGATCATCGTCAACAGCGCCGCCTTCCAGCCGAGGAACGCACCGATCATGGCCATGAACTTCACGTCGCCAAAGCCCATCGCTTCCTTGCGGAACACCCAGGACCCGACGATGCGGATCACCCAGGTGACGCCCCCGCCCGCGAGCCACCCGAAAAGACTGGCCAACCGCGTGCGCACGGCAAGCGGCCGCGAGGTGTCGGTTTCGATCGCGCCAGCCAAACCCGGCCACAAGCCACCGAGCAGGCCGATCGCCGTGCCGGGCCCGGTCAGGGCATCGGGCAGCAACTGCGTGTCGAAATCGATGAACGTCAGCGCGACGAGCAACGACAGGAACACCGCATGCAGACCGAACGCGGCCGCTGCGGCGCCGTCGATGAAGCACCCGCTGCTCGTCTCTCGCAGGATTGGGCCGAAGGGTGGCCACGTCGCGAGCACGAGGAACAGGCCGGCGGTGAGCAGTTCGACCAGCGGGTAGCGCACCGAGATCCGAGCACCGCAGCAGCGCGCCTTGGCCCGCAACCGGATCCACGCCAGCACGGGGATGTTGTCGAACCAACGGATCAGAGCACCGCAATGCGGGCAGTGGGAGCGCCCACCGAGGGAACGGCGACCGGGGTCGGCCTGCGGCAAGCGCCAGATGACGACGTTCAAGAAGGAGCCAATGCAGGCTCCCAGCAGGGCCACCCCTACTTCGAACACCGCCGTGCCCATGACTGAACCAGCAAATGCCGCCAGCAGGCAGCTCTTGGAACGAACAGGACGCTGAAGGACGCGGCCCCGTTGACCGCCACGCGCCGTGCTGACCCACGACACGAGAACGCCCACAGCGCGAGCGCGAGCATACGACCCTGCCGGACAGAATCCACATCCAGGGGAATGCTGCGGGTACTGGGGGCGATGCCGAAGGCTCTCCGACCTCGGGCGAGACTCAGCGATCGACGATGCGCAATTCGCGCACGCTCGGCGGTGGCCGACGGTCGGTCCGTGCTTCCAGTTCGAAGCGCACGAACGCGCCTACCTCGACGGCGATGCGGTCCTGATCCGCAATCGGCTGCGTACGGCCGACGCGGCCGCGGCGCAGATCCGGTTCGTTCTTGCGGACGGCGTCGGCCGGGGCCGCCTGCCAGCCCACCTTCAGGTCCGCATCAGCATCCACCACCCGCACCACCCCCCCGTCGCGATCCCAGGGCAACTGACGCCACGAGGTGAACCCGCGCACGACGAACGCAGCACCGCGTTCGACACCATAGGTGAACGTAGCTGGGACGACCCTGCTCTGGCCCAAGACACCACGAACCGGCCGGTCCGAATCGGCAGCCGCGGCTTCGTAGACCAGGACCGTGTTGAAGGGCAGTTCGCCAGCCAGGTGCATGCGCCCCGCCGTGGCCAAGGTGAGTGCAGTGTTTTCCGTCGGCACCGGCAGACGTGTCTTCACCGTGCCGCGAACATCGACGTTACCGGCCGCGAGCATGCCCACCGATGCGGCGTCGAGCAGGTCGCGCACGGGAGCTGTCTGGAAGGGGCGCGCCTGCATAGGTTGCGTTGGACCGACGAGTTCGAGGGAACCGGCGATGCGCAGGTCACCACAGGAGAGGATCTGCACGGGACCGCTGCCGGCATCCACGAAGACCGAGACGCCGGCCTTGATGTCGACCGCGAGGAACGCAAACTGCCTGCCCCGACTCGTGACCTGCTGGCCATCGCCACGATCGAACGGTTCGCCTGGGCGCAGGGTCGTGTCGCGCTGCGGCCGGAACACGCCGAGGCTGCCGTCGCCCGCTTCGATCCGCACGCGAGGTCGCATGACACCCGCCCGCACTTCGAAGCCCGGCAGCATCGGGTCGTCGCCGACGATGTTGTCGTCGCCGGAAGGCCATTCCGCGAGCGGCAAGCTCGAACCCAAGACGACGCTCCAGTAGGACGGCGACGAGGGCAACGCGAGATTGCCAGCGTAGTCCTTCAACGTACTCGGCCCGAACTGCACGCTGATCAAGTCATCCGCCTGCAGAGACAACGTGGTGCTCCCGTTCTGTCGGCGCGGCAACGAGCCGAGATCGATTTCGACGGTGCTGCCCGGGAACTCGTCCAGGCGCGACGTCACGACGCGCACGCTCCGCGGCGTCAGCGTCTCGAGCGGATTGCGAAGCAAGGTGATCTCGAAGGCCTCGGCGACCGCGGACGTCGGCAGCACCGGCAGGGTGAAATGAAGGCGAAGCCGCGGCGCATCGGCCGGCAGTTGCTGCGGCGCCTCCTGGCTGCGCAGCACGAATGGCAACTCGCTGGCTGGTGGGCGCAACGGTGCTGGGAGTCCAAAGGGCGGACTGAGGCCTGCAACCCGCACTTCGTAGGCGAGTGCCAAAGCGAGCCGGCGACCATCTGCGGCGCGCACCGCGTCGTGGCGTGGGTAGCCGGCGACGCACAAGTGGTAGGTCGCGCCCGGCCGGAACGACCCGTCCGTGAGCTCACGCGTCAGCGGAGGTTCAGGCTGGAAGGTCACCCAATTCGCCCCCACCCGCAGTGCGCCAGGTACCTGGTGGCCGTCCTCGTCGACGAGCGTCACGGAATCCGGCGTGACGCTCAGGGGGTGGATCGTGTCCGAGAAGTAGACGGTAATCGAGTCGTTCAGGAGGAGCGGCTCGCTCTCCCTGCCCAGCGCCGGCGACGTCCGGACGACCTCGAAGGTCCGCGGTGCCGGAGCCTTCTGCCAGCACGCTGCGGCAAGCAGCGCGAGGCCGAGGAGACCGGGGAGTATGCGAACCCTGTGCATTCGTTCCGTCGTATCGGATCCTACGCGATGGCAGGCCAAATGCGCACGGATCCACCGCGAACGTGG
>JAYUCN010000339.1:0-2028 GCA_043740335.1 Planctomycetota bacterium | reverse complement strand
GGTCTTGTTGACGTGCTGGCCACCGGCACCGCCGCTGCGCGAGAAGCTCAGGTGGAAGAGGTCCTTCGGCAGGACGCGGCCGTCGCGCAGGAAGAGATCAGAGCGCGACACGGTTCACCCAGGTGTGTTGCGGTTGCTGGTGGTGGTGCCAGCCGTGCGCGAGCCACGCGGCACCGCGGGCGGCGGCGCGGGCGTCGACGGTCGTCGGTGGTGCTGTACCGAGGGAAGTGAGTCGCTGCGTGAGCAGGTCGGCGATGGCAGGTGCACTGAGCAACACTCCCCCACCGAGTGCCACCGGCAGCGTGCGCCAATCGAGTCCTGCCTTGCGCATGGCGGCCGTGCCGAGCATGACGAGCGCATCGACACCCGCTTCGAGCACTTCGTTGGCGACGGGATCGCCGGTCGCGGCAACTTCGAGAACGACGGCCAGCTTCGCGGCGACCTGGCCCGTGTCGAGGCGCTGCAGAACGGCGCCGAGTCGCTGCGGCGAGAGCGCAGCGAACGCCGTGGTCAACGCCTCGGTGAGCGCAGTCGGAGGCCCAAGGCCGTCGATCGCGAGCAGCACCGCCGCCGCAGCGCGACGCACGAGGTCGTAACCGCTGCCCTGATCGCCGAGCAGGTAGCCGCGTCCACCGACGCGGTGCAGTTCGCCGTTCGTCGCGCGCGCCACCGCGAACGAACCGGTGCCGGACCAGATGAGCACGCCGGTGCCTTCGTCGAGCGTCGCAGCCGCGGCTGCGAGCACATCACCGACGACGGCGACGGGGAAGGCAATGCCGCGCGCCCGCAAGCCGGTGGTGATCGCTTCGCTGGTGCGCGCGTCGCCGACGCCCGCAAGCGCGCACACGCCGGCGCTTGGCTTCGCGGTGCGAGCAGCCGCATCGAGCGCTTCCCCGAGTCCCGCGATGGTCGCCTCGATGCCATGCACCGCCGGCTGTACGCTGCGCGCATCCCCGCCGGGCAGGATGCCAGCGGGCCACCATTCGTAGCGGCAGTGCGTGCCGCCGACGTCGAGGCCGAGGAAGGTCACTCGCAGAAGCTATCGCGCCATGGCAAGCGGCGCGAGCAGCCGGCTCAGCGCGCCTGCCTTCGTGCCCGAGCACGCGGCGGTCGGCCAACGACATCCTCCGCGGTGATCACCGTGACCCCGGGAACCCGCACTCGCCCACGCAGCACCCACACGGCGAGGTCAATCTTCCGTCCCACCAACTCCGGGCAGCGCGCCGCATCGCGCGCGAGCCGTTCCGCGATGCCGCGCACTTCGCGGGCCGTCGCCGTGACCTTGACCTCGCCCACGAGCACACGACGATGGTCGTCGACGCACTCGGCGACCACATCCAATTCCAGTTGCTCACGGTCGGCGGTCGCCCCCCACCAATGGCTTGCCGGACGCCATCGCCGCCCAGCGATCACGAGGCGCGCCACACTGTCGCGCGCGATCTGCTCCCAGGCAGAGCCCAGGTACTGCGGCCACGCACGGCGAACTTCGGCCGCGACCACGTCGAGCTGTCCCGTGGCCAGGCGCGAGCGGTTGGGTTCGACGAACCGGTGCCAGAAGGCGAGGAACGGATCGCCGAGGCGGTACAACGTTCGCTTCGTGTCGCGCAGCGTGCGTCCGAACGGCACCTCGCGCACGACCAGCCCCAGGTCCACGAGTCGGGCCAGTGGACGGCTCAGCGAAGTGGCCGGCGCGCCGAGCCTTCCCGCGATCTCGGTCAAGCGACTGCAGCCATTGCCGATCAGCGAGAGCACCGAACTGCTGCGGGCGGGATCCTGCACGTCGTCGACCAGCAGCCGGTCGGGCTCGTGATGCAGTACGCCGAGCGGAGCCAATGCGAGTCGCGCGGCCGCCGTGAGCGGATCGCGATGCTCGGCGGCGAGTTCCCAGTAGCGCGGCACGCCGCCCCAGATCGCGAAGTGTTCGACGGCTTCGACCGCGGTTCGCAACCGCAGCGCTTGCCGGATCCACTGCACGGAGAGCGGCTGGATGCGCAGGATCTCCTTGGCCCGACCGTACAGCGGTGCTGT
>JAYUCN010000338.1:0-5005 GCA_043740335.1 Planctomycetota bacterium | reverse complement strand
GAAGACGCTGCTCGTCGCCGCCGTCAGCAAGACGGTCGACCTGGCGTTCGCGCGCGTGCAGTTCACGATCGATCTGTTGCCTTCGGACATCGTCGGCTCCGAGATCCTCGACCAGAAGACGCACGAGTTCCGCACGCACAAGGGGCCGATCTTCACGAACCTGCTGCTCGCCGACGAGATCAACCGCGCCGCACCCAAGGTGCAGAGCGCGCTCCTCGAAGCGATGCAGGAGCGAAGAGTCACGATCGGCAACCACAACTACCCGCTGCCGGCCCCGTTCCTCGTCATCGCGACGCAGAATCCCGTCGAACAGTCCGGCACCTTCGAGCTGCCCGAAGCCCAGCTCGATCGCTTCATGCTGCTGCACCGGCTCGAATACCTGACGCCGACCGAGGAGAAGGAAGTGCTGCGTCGCAACGCCGCGCTCGGCGTCCGGCGCGACGGCAAGGGCGCGGTGGCGCGCACGGAATTCGACGTGCTCGGCGACCAGGCGGTCGGCAGCACCGAGCGGCTCGTGCAGGCGATGGAGGACGTGCAGCAGGTGCACGTCAGCGAGGCGTTTCTCGAACACTGTGTCGAGATCGTCGGGCGCACGCGCAAGCACCAGCACCTCGAACTCGGCTGCAGCCCGCGCGCCGGCATCTCGCTGGTCAAGGCGTCGCGGGCGCGCGCCCTCATCCACGGCCGCGACTACGTGCTGCCCGAGGACCTGTTCGCGCTCGCCGAGGACGTCATGCTGCACCGCATGCGCCTCACCTACGAAGCGCTCGCCGAAGGCCACACGGGCCAGCAGATCCTCCAGGAGATCCTCTCCGAGTTGCCGCAATGACCACGCCGTCGCGGCACCAACAGGCCGGCCACGCGCGGGCACGCGAACGCGAGCTGCCGGGGTTGCTCAACAAGGTCGAGCCGCTGGCCGCGCGCAAATTCGTGATCGCGATCCGGCGTCTCGCCGACGACCTCACCTATGGGATGGACGGGTCGCGCTTCCTCGGTTCGGGCATCGACTACGTGCAGTCGCGCATCTACATGCCCGGCGACCCGATCAAGTCGATCGACTGGCGCGTCACGGCGCGCACCACCAAGGTCTTCGTCAAGGAGTACGAGGCGCAGCGCCGCATTCCAGCCTGGTTTCTGCTCGACACGTCGGCGTCGATGGTGGTCTCCTCGATCGCGACCAGCAAGTACGAACTCGCCCTCCAGGTGGCCGGTGGTCTGGCACTGGCGTGCCTCGACCGCGTGAGTCCCGTCGGCGTGATCGGCGGCGGCACCCGCGACGTGCGCATCGAGCCGAGCCTCGCCCGGGACCAGGTGCTGCAGTGGCTGCTGCGCCTGCGGCGGCATGCGTTCGACGAATCGACGATGCTCGCGCGTCGCCTCAACGAGCTGCGGCCGACGTTGACGGGTCGTGCGCTCGTCGTCGTCTGCAGCGATTTGCACGAGCCGGGCGCCGTGCACGCCGTGGCGCTGCTCGCGCAACAGCACGAAGTGGCGGTGCTCCAGTTCCAGGATCCGGCCGAAGTGACGCTGCGCGGCAGCGGCTTCCTGCGCGCCCAGGAAGCCGAGTCGGGCCGCGGCTTCGTCACGCATGGGCGCAAAGCCCTGCTCGACCAGGCGCGCATCGATCGTGAGCTGCGGCAAGGCGGCGTCGACCATCTGCTGATCCGCACCGACCGCCCGTTCGTGCATCGCTTGCGCCACTTCTTCCGTTCGCGCGGCTTGACGGGCAAGGGGGCGCGATGAGGGTGACCGCTCGGGTGGCGATGTGGTGGCTGCCGTTCGTCGCTGCGGGTGCGCTGACGGCGCAGGCGCGCGATGAACGCACGGCGTCGGTCGGCATGCGCGCGCACATCGACGAGCTCGTGCTCGCCGGCAGCGAACTGATCGCGGCGCCGGTGACCATGAAGGCGCCCATCGTCGTACGCGTGCTCACGGCGCGGCCGCACGGCGACCGGTTCCGCTACGACCTCGAATGGTGCGGCCTCGAACCCGGCACGTACGACCTCGTGCAGTACCTCGCGCGCAAGAACGGCTCATCGATGGACGGCGTATCGGCGATCGCGGTCACGGTGACGAGCGCGCTGAAGAAGGGCGTCTTCGAACCGAGCCAGCCTCTGCCCAAGGCGTCGCCACGCCTCGACGGCTACCGCACGCAGCAGATCGTCGTCGGCATCCTGTGGGGTGTAGGGCTGCTCGCGATCCTGTTCGTCGGGCGCAAGTGGCGACGCGCAGTCGTCGCCGCTGCCAGGAAACCCACGCTGGCCGATCGCCTGCGCCCGCTCGTCGAGGCCGTGGCTGCCGGGACCGCCGACGACGCCCGCAAGGCCGAGTTGGAACGTCTGCTCGTCGCGTTCTGGCGCGCGCGGCTGGACCTCAGCTCGGTGAAGGCCGCGGCGGCCATCGCCGCGATCCGGCAGCATGAGGAGGCGGGGGCGCTGGTGCGGCAGATCGAAGCCTGGTTGCACATGCCCGTGCCGCCGGCTGCATTCGACGTGCAAGCCCTGCTCGCGCCGTATCGGGCGGTGTCCGCCGCGGACTTCGACCGCCCGGCGCAGCCCGTGGAGGCCACCTGATGTTCGGTCATCCCTGGCTCCTGCTGCTGCTCGGATTGCCCCTGCTGCAACTCGGTTGGGTCTGGCAGCGCCACAGCCGCCGCGTCGTCGTGCCGTTCGACCATGGCGTACGCGGCAGCGGCTGGGTCGTGCGCGCTCTGCTCCGCCTCGGCGAGTCGCTGCCGGCACTGCTGCTGGCGGTTGCCGTGCTCCTGCTCGCACTGCCGCAGGAACTCGCGGTGCCAAAACAGAAACGGGCGCTGACCAACATCCAGTTCTGCGTCGACATCTCGGGTTCGATGACGGCGAAGTTCGGCAGCGGCAGCCGCTACGACGCGGCGATGAAGGCGATCAACGACTTCCTCGACTTCCGCAGCGGCGACGCCTTCGGGCTCACGTTCTTCGGCAACAACTACCTGCACTGGGTGCCGCTCACGAGCGACCCGTCGGCGTTCCGCTGCGCGATCCCTTTCATGCGGCCGGAGAACAACGTGCCGGGTTTTGGCGGCACCGAGATCGGCAAGGCGGTGCTCGGCTGCCGCGAGGTGCTCTGTTCGCGCAGCGAAGGCGACCGCATGCTCATCCTGGTCACGGACGGCTGGAGCAGCGACCTCGGCAACGGCGCCGAGATGGAGATCGCCAAGCGCCTCAAGCGCGACGGCATCACGTTGTTCGCCGTCAACATCCAGGAGAGCGAGGCACGCGGCGAGATCGTCAACCTGGCCCGGCTCACGGGCGGTGAAGTGTGGAACCCCGGCGACACCAAGGCGCTTGCGGACGTGTTCCAACACATCGACAAGATGACCAAGGCGAAGCTCGAACAGGGCATCGCCGAACTGGTCGACTGGTTCTTCCCGTTCTGCATCGCCGGGCTCGCGGTGTTGGGCCTGTACGGCCTGGTGCAGCTCGGTTTGAGGCACACGCCATGGTGAGCCAGCATTGTGACCCAGACATGGTGACCCAGCCATGATGACGCTGTGCGTGACGGCGGGTGTCCTGCTGCTGGCGCTGCTCGGCGAGGTGCTGCATCTGCAGCGTGTGCATCGCATCGCGCGGCTCGCGTTCGGCCCCGACGCCGCGCCCGCGAGTTGGGCTCGTACAGCACCCTGGCTGCGTGTGCTCGCGCACGGTGGTCTCGCCTGGGGCCTCATCACACTGCTCCAGGTCGAGCCGCGCGTGCACCAGAGCGAGGAGATCCCGGACGAGGAGTGGCGGCATCTGCTGCTCGTGCACGACGTGTCGCCCAGCATGTTGTTGCGCGATGCGGGACCGAACGGGGACCAGACCCGCGCCCAGCGCGCCAAGGATCTCGTCGATTCGCTGTTCGACCGCGTGCCGATCGGCAAGTTCAAGATCACGGTCATCGCGACCTACAACGGGGCCAAACCCGTGGTCGAGGACACGCGCGACATCGATCTCGTGCGTCACATCCTGAGCGAGATCGACATGCGCTACGCGTTCAAGGCGGGCAGCACGCGCCTGTTCGACGGCATCGCCGAAGCCGTGCGCATGGCCAAGCCCTGGCGCGTGCGCAGCGCGATGCTCGTGATCGTGAGCGACGGCGACACGGTGCCCGCGACCGGCATGCCCGAGCTGCCACCGTCGATCGGTGGCACCCTCGTGATCGGAGTCGGCGACAACGTGGCGGGCAAGTTCATCGCCGGCCACCAGTCGCGGCAGGACGCCAGCACGCTGCGGCAGGTGGCGATCCGGCTCAACGGCGAGTTCCACAACGGCAACAAACGCCAGGTGCCGAGCGACGTGCTGGCGGCGGCGGCCGCCGATGCGCGCAAGCCGCTCATCGAACGGCTGACGCTGCGTGAGTACGCGCTGTTCGCGATCGCCGTGGCGAGCATGCTGCTCGCCGGGTTGCCGCTGCTGCTGCACTACCTCGGCACGCGCTGGCGACCCGGGGTGCCGGTGGCTGCGGCGGCGGCGTAGCAGGCCCCTTCGTCACTGCGTGACCAGGGTGAGAACCTGGTTGCTCGTCACGAGCTGGCCTCCCGCCGCGAGCGTCAGCACCTGGCTGTACCATACGGCGCCGGTCAGGGGTACCGACGACGGTGCCTGGAACGCGAGCCCGTAGTTGCCCGACGCGTTGGTGTAATCGAAGAACGCCACGTAGCTGCCCCCGACCAGGATCGGTGGGATGCCGGGCACGATCGTGGGGCCGGGCTGATCACCGATCGCGAGCAGGAACGGCTGCGAGGTCTCTGTGTGCACGGTCAGTTGCAGCAGGGAACCTTGAGGTGCCTGTTCGGGGGAGATGCTCAGCGATGTCGACAGCGGCAGGATGGCGGTCGTGGTGTAGATCTCGACATCGTCGATGTTCCACCCGCCGAACTGGCTGGTCGCATCGGTCCGGATGCGCCATTCGATCACGACGGCGGGGTTGTTGGTCGCCAGTGGCACCGGGATGTCGAAGGCACTCCACTGCGTCTCCTGCAACAACG
>JAYUCN010000337.1:0-2030 GCA_043740335.1 Planctomycetota bacterium | reverse complement strand
TGAGGCGTGTGAGGACTTCCTCGGCGACCCTCACACCAAAGGTGCGTTCGACATAGTCGAGGATGTTCCGCAGGCCGCTCTGAGCCTTCGGTGTCAGGCGATGCCGGGCGTGAGGATGCACCAGCAGATCTTCGCCAGCTTTCGGAGCCTCTACATCGTTCGTTGACGCACCGTCTTCGTCATCCACGTTCGACGCGGGAGCCGGGCTCTGGCGACCGGCGAGGATCTGCAAGCAGGAATCGGGGAAGTGCTCGACGAAGACATGACCTCTCGTTGATCTCCCGCGGGGGTGCGAGCCTTGGGGCGTGCGGCCGGGATCGCCTTGGGTGTGTACGCCGGGCGTGCCGATACCAAGGGCGATGCCGGCAGAGCTGCAGCACCAAGACCTCGGGCAACGCACCGATCCGCTGGTCGGGCTCATGGCCACTGGCGAACTGCCGCGTCGCAGCGCGGAATGGCCGGCCGCCAAGGCGCCGACGCCGAGTGCGCCGCCCCTTGTCGTGCGCCCCGAACGGCGAGTGCAACGCCTGTCGATCGTCGTGCCGGCCCGCAACGAAGCGGCGAACCTGCCCGCGCTGCTTGCCGAACTCGACGTGGCCCTGCATGGCACGGCCCTCGCGTTCCATGAAGTCGTCGTCGTCGACGACGGTTCGACCGACGACACGCCGCAACTCGCCGCCACGCGCGGCGCCCGCGTCGTGCGCCACGCCGAGAGCCTCGGCAACGGGGCTGCGGTGAAGCGCGGCATCCGCGAAGCCAAGGGCGACTGGATCCTGCTGCTCGATGGCGATGGCCAGCACCCGCCTGCCGAGCTGCACGCCATGCTCGCACTTGCCGAACGCTACGACATGGTCGTCGGCTCGCGCGGGGGCAAGGGCGGCAGCATGCACCGGAACGTCGCCAACCAGGTCTACAGCCTCTTCGCGAGCTACGTGTCGGGCCGCACCATCCCGGACCTCACGAGCGGCTTTCGCCTCGTGCGCGCCGACGTCGCCAAGGACCTCGTCTGGCTCTTGCCGAACACCTTCAGCTACCCGACGACGATCACCATGTCGATGCTGCGCGGCGGCTGGTCCGTCGCGTTCCACCCGTTCGCCGTACGCGCGCGCCAGGGCAAGAGCCACATCCGCCTGTTCGCCGACGGCAGCCGCTTCTTCCTGATCATCCTGCGCATCGCGACGATGTTCGCGCCGCTGCGCGTCTTCCTGCCCGTGTCGATGGCCACCGCTGCACTCGGCGTCGGCTGGTACCTCTACACGTGGCTGACCGAGGGCCGCTTCACGAACATGGCCGTGATGCTGTTCAGCCAGGCGGGCATCCTGTTCGCGCTCGGCCTCATCGCCGAACAGATCGCGGCGCTGCGCTTCCAGGGCTTGTCGCGCGATCACGGCCGGTGAACGGCGTGCAGGGGGACGTGCTCTTCTGCGGCGCCTGGGACGAAGGGCCGGGCTACCCGCGCACGACCTCGCTGCGGCAGGGGCTCCAAGCATGCGGCGTGAGTGTGCGCGAATGCCGGCTGCCCGGCCTCGGCACCAGCAAGAAGGACCTGCTTGCGGCACCGTGGCGCTGGCCCGCTGCCCTGCTGCGGCAGTGGCACCAGCGGCGGTGCCTGGGCCAGCAACTGCGTGCGGCCGTCAGTGCTTCGCGGCCGCGCTGCATCGTCGTGCCGTACCCGGGGCACACCCTCGTCGCGGCCGTGAAGGCGGCGACCGACGTGCCCGTCGTGCTCGATCTGTTCTTGTCGGCCTACGACACGGTCGTCGAAGACCGGCGCATCGTCGCGCCGGGTTCGCTCGCGGCGCGCTGGCTGCAGCGGCTCGACACGCGCGCGTGTGCGGCGGCGGACCTCGTCCTGCTCGACACGCCAGAGAACGCGGCCTACACAGCGATGCTGACTGGCCTGCCGGCAGAGCACTTCATGTGGCTTCCAGTCAGCGATCCGGATGCGGCCGCACCGACGCCGTTCCGCGCCTCGACCGATGGCACGCTGCGGGTGCTGTTCTTCTGCACGGGCGTGCCGCTGCACGGCC
>JAYUCN010000336.1:0-2031 GCA_043740335.1 Planctomycetota bacterium | reverse complement strand
CCGGCCAGCGGGTAGTGGCAGCCGCCGGGTGGATCGATGCCGAAGGCGTGTGCGATGGGCATCGACGGTTCCGACGACATGCTGCGCGAGGTGCAGCGCACGCTGCCGCAGTCCTTCGCACGGCTCAGCGTGATGTCGACCCTCGGCATCGATCCACCCGGCGGCTGCCACTACCCGCTGGCCGGCTGGGCGCAGTTCCCGCGCCTCATCGGGCCGCTGGTCGAACGCGACGTCTACGGCGTCGCCGCGGATCGCTCGATCACGGCACCCGACCTGCGGCGCGCACAGTTCGCGGCGGCGGTGCATGACCGCATCGTGCTCGAGTTCGACCAGCCCGTCGTCTGGGACAGCAAGCTCGCGAGCCAGTTCTACCTCGGTGGCAGGGGCGATCAGGTTGTCGAGGGCACCGCATCCGGCAACACCCTGACGCTGCGACTCGCCGCACCGGCGACGGCGCTGTCGATCACGTACCTCGACAGCCGTCATTGGCAGGCCGGCAACGTGCTGCGCGGGGCGAACGGCATCGCGGCGTTGACGTTCTGCCGGGTGCCCATCGTGGCGGCGGCCCAACGATGAGCTTCGACCACCGCCGTGCCGTCGTCTGGTTGGCCTCGTGCCTCGGGCTGCCGTTCGCCGCCGGATCGCTCGCCGCCCAAGAGCTGCGTTGGCAGCTGCCCCCGCGCGGTGCGGCGGTCTACACGCGCAAGCTCACGGTCGATGAGACCACCGAACCGAAGGGCGCATGGATCCCCGGCGTCTGGGCCGGCGAGCCGCAGGTGGCGGCGGTGCTGGCCGGCGAACTCGACGAAGATCGGCAGCACCTGGCCGAGCCGGTGTCGGACCCGCGCGAGTTCCTGGCCCGCATCGCGCTGGACCTGCGCCCGGTGCGCGGCGGCAAGGTGCGCTTCGAGGTCGAGGCGCTCGATCGCTTCCAACCCGTGCGGGTCGAGGTCGTGCTCGGCGAGGTAGGGGTGGATGGTTCGCAGTCGATCGAGGCAACCATCGAGCTCGATGTGAAGGCCGCGCGCACGGCGTCGACGAATCCCAACCTGGCGAAGCTGCAAGGCCGCCTGCGTGGTACCCGTGTACTCGACCGGACCAAGGGTCTCGTCAGCAGCTTCACCGGTACAGTGGAGCTCACCGTCGACTACCCGGCGTTCCAGGAAGGCAAGGAAACGCGGCCGGCGCGCCGGCAACAGGTCCGCATCAGCGACGCGTGGTCGCTCGAGGCAGTGCTCGCGACCGACGACGCGGAGTTCCGTGGTCGCGTGCTCGAGGGCATTCGCGAGTCGGTTGCCGCCCTGCAGAAGGAACTCGGCAGTCGACACGAACGCCCGTTCGAAGCTGGGGGCGACCCGTACCACAACCACCAGCCGGGCGAGCTGGCGCTCGTGCTGCTGGCGTTGAAGCGCAGCGGCGAGGATGCGCACGATCCGTTGCTGCAACGTGGCTACAGCGAGCTGCGCCGGCTCGTGATCCAGGGCACCTACGAGCTGGCGGTGGCCATTCTCGCGATGGAAGCCCTCTACACGCCGCCCGCGGAATGGGCCGAACTGCGCGCCGGTCGCATCAAGGCACCGCTGCCGCGCACGCTGCCGGCCGAGGACCTCGCCATCGTCCAGGCCTGGACGAAGGAGTTGCTCGACAACATCGACACGACCGTGGACGCCGCCTACGTGCGGCGTTGGCACTACGGTCCTTCGCAGTCGTGGGACAACAGCTGCACGCAGTACGCCTTGCTCGGCCTCTATGGTGCTTCGCTGTGCGGCGTCGAAGTCAGCCCCCAGGTCTGGACCGCCGCCGCGAACCACTGGCTGCAGTGTGGTCGGCGCTACGGCGTCTCGGACTTTCCTCATTTCACCTACCAGCTCGACCTCCAGAAGGGCACGCACACGCGCAGCGGCAGCGCCAAGGTGCAGGCACTTGGCTGGAGCTACAAGGACGGCGATGCAACGGGTTCGATGACGACCGCGGGCATCTCGGCGCTCACGTTGTGCAGCTCGGCGTTGCGCATCCAGAAGAAGGGCAATG
>JAYUCN010000335.1:0-5010 GCA_043740335.1 Planctomycetota bacterium | reverse complement strand
GATAAATGGCAACAAAAATGCCGTCTCGTGTTGCTCCTTCCGCACGGTTACGAAGGGTCGCGAGCTCCGGGTACCTCCTGAACCTCGAGTCGAGCTTGGTCGCACCTCACTGCCCGCGCGGCAACCGTTCCGCCGGCTTCTCCCGGTAGAACTCTTCGATGACGCGCCAGCACTCCTGCGCCGTCTCCGCGTACGACACCAGCTTCAGATCGTCGGGCGAGATCATGCCCTCGTCGACGAACAGTTCCCAGTTGATGAGCCGCGTCCAGTAGTCGCGCCCGAACAGCACCACCGGGAACGGCTGCATGCGCCGCGTCTGGATCAGCGTCAGCGTCTCGAACAGTTCGTCCATCGTGCCGAAGCCGCCCGGGAACGCGACCATCGCCTTCGCGCGCATGAGGAAGTGCATCTTCCGGATCGCGAAGTACTTGAACTCGAAGCACAGCTCGGGCGTGATGTAGCTGTTCGGCTCCTGCTCGAACGGCAACGTGATGTTGAGCCCGAGCGACTTCGCCCCGATGTCGAACGCACCGCGATTCGCGGCCTCCATGATGCCAGGTCCACCGCCCGTGCAGACGACGTAGTCACAATGGTGGTCGATCTGGCACTGGCTCGACACGATGCGTCCGAACTCGCGCGCCTCGTCGTAGTAGTGCGCCTTCTTGAGCACGTTCTCGGCGATCGTGACGGCGCGCTGCAGCTTGCTATCGCCGGCCTTCCTCGCCAGCGCGTCGCGCGCAGCCTGCAGCCGTCGCTCCGCTTCGGGGCGCTCGATCACGCGCGTGCCGCCGAACACGACGACCGTCGACTGCACGCCCTGCTCCTGCATGATGAGGTCGGGCTTGAGCAGTTCGAGCTGGAGGCGCACGGGGCGCAGTTCGACCCGGCCCATGAAGTCGGGATCGATGTGCGCCTGCCGGTACGAAGTGGACTTCCGGATCGCGAGGAGGCGCTCGGTGTTGTCGCTCTCGCCGGGGGAGGAGAGAGGCGCCGAGGGTTGGTGACTCATGAGGATCGTCGTCGAACGTTACGGGCGGCTACAGCCATCGGCATTCGCGAAGGGAGAGTCGCAGGATTCCGGGGTGCAGTCGCGAACGACCAAGCACTAGAGACCAGACGATGCCGGGTCACCATGGTTTCGCGGTATCCTGCGCGTCCGCGGCTGCCGTCGTCGACCATGGCCCCTCTGCGTCTCACCTATTGTGGCAACGTGCACGCGGCTCCCGACCTTCCGGCCGTGCTCGCGGCCTTGCGCCAGCACGCGGCGCCCGTGGCGGCGGCGGCCCGCGGCCGCGGACGCACGTTCGGGCTCGGGGCTTGGTGGCCGATGGACCTCGTGGCCCGGCTCGCGGCGGACGCTGGTGCGCGGCAGCGTCTCGCGGACGAGATGAAGGCCCTCGACCTGCCGCTGTGGACGCTGAACGTGTTCCCGTTCGGCGGCTTCCATGACGAAGTCGTCAAGACCGCGGTCTACATGCCCGACTGGGGCACGGAGGAACGGCTCCACTACACGCGCCTCTGCGCCGAGGTCGGCGCTTCGCTCGTTCCTCGGGGAAGTGTGCTGCCGCTGTCGACGCTGCCGCTCGGTTATCGCGGGCCCGGCGACGCACCGGCCGACCTACGCCGCATGGCCCGCAACCTCGCGCGCTGTGCGTCCGCCTTCGCGGCGATCGAAGGCAAGACCGGCGTGCGTTGCGTACTCGCGCTCGAACCCGAACCCGACTGTCTGTTGGAGACCGCGACCGCGACCGCCGCGTTCCTCGAGCAGTGGTTGTTCGAGGAAGGTGCGTGGACGACGGTGCCGGCAGACGTGTTGCGCCGGCATCTCGGCATCTGCGTCGATCTCTGCCATCTTGCCGTCGTCGGTGAGGAGCCCGTGCACGCGCTCGCCGACCTACGTGCGCGCGGCATCGAGGTACCGAAGATCCAGGTGTCCGCCTGCCTCGAGGTGCGTGATGCCAGGGGCCTCGACCGGTTGCTCGAGTTCGCGGAACCGCGCTACCTGCACCAGACCGCCGCCAGCAACGGCCTGCGCGCGCTCGACCTCGACATCGTGCGGGCCCGCCGAGCCGAGTTCGCGACGGCTGGCCGTGTGCGCTCGCACTACCACGTGCCGCTCTACTGGGACGCGCCCGGTGCGTTCGGTTCAACGCAGAGAGAAGTGGCGCGCGTGCTGCGCGCGCTCGCGCAATGCACTGACCCGCTGCCGTTGCTCGAGGTCGAGACCTACACGTGGTCCGTGCTCGGCGACTTCGCCGGCAATGAACCGCTCGCGATCCGCCTCGCGCGCGAACTCGACTGGGCGGCCGATTGCCTGAAGACCTGACCGTTCGCGCCGTCGCTCCGTATCCTGCGCGCGCCGAGATGTTCCGCCTCATCGACCACGATCAGCTCCGCGAGGTTCGTCTGCGGGACCTGCGGGACAAGGTCCGGGTGGGACTCGACCAGGCCCGTCGGGGCGACCTCGTCGACGGCGACACCGTCTTCCGCGAGATCGAGGGCGAGCTCGACGAGCAGGAGCGCACGAACGGCAAGACATGACCAAGGTCGTGCTCATCAGCGAAGCACGGGCAGACCTGAAGGAGATCAAGGACTACATCGCTCGGGATAGCACATCGGCTGCGCGACGGGTGGTCCGTCAACTGCGTGCGGCCATGGAGCGGTTGGCCGATTTGCCCTGCAGGTCGTGCGCGTGGTGAGTGGGTACCGGGACGTTCCGAACCTGTTCGAGTAGACGCTGGGAGCCGCGACCTTCGCTGCGCACCATTGAGGTTGGCTTCGCCCGCACGCCGGGTTGCCTGAAAACCTGACCGTTCGCGTCGTCGCTCCGTATCCTGCGCGCACTGCATGATCCGCCTCCGCGACGTCCAGAAGAGCTACTCCCAGAGTGGCAACATCGTGCTGGCCTGCGCCGTCGATCGACTCGACATCGAGGCGGGTGAGCAGGTGGCCCTGATCGGCCGTTCCGGCACGGGCAAGACGACCCTGCTGCACATCCTCGCCGGCATCCTGCGGCCCGACTGCGGCGAAGTGGAAGTCGTCGGCGCGCGCATCGACCAACTCGGCGAGTCGGCACGCGACCGGCATCGCGGCCGGCACATCGGCATGGTCTACCAGACGTTCAACCTGCTGCAGCCGTTCACGGCGCTCGAGAACGTGCTGCTCGGGGCACTGTTCGGCCGCGGTGCCGGCGGCGACGCGCGCGAACGCGCCGAGTCGCTGCTGCAGAAGGTCGGCCTCGGTGATCGCCTGCACCACCGGCCCAACGAACTGTCGGTCGGGCAGGTGCAGCGCGTCGCGATCTGCCGCGCGCTCGTCAACGACCCCGAACTGATCCTCATGGACGAGCCGCTCGGCAACCAGGACCGCGCCACTGGCGGGCAGGTGCTCGACCTCCTGCTCCAGATCGCGCGCGAAGGTCGGAAGACCGTCGTCATGGTCACGCACGATTCCCAGTCGGCGGCGCGCATGCAGCGCACGGTCGACCTCGCGACGCTGCGCGGCGCCGTCGACGCGACGGCCGGGAGGAACGCGTGAGGCTTTGGTCCATCAGCCTGCGCAACCTGCGCATCCGCCTCGTCGCCACCGTGCTGACCACGGCATCGATCGTCGTCGCCACGGCACTCTACGCCGGCATCCTCGTCATGGCCGGTCAGACCAAGCAGCGCTACGAAGGCAGCGTCGGCGGCTACCAGGCCGTGGTCGGGCCGAAGGACGCCAGCCAGCTCGAACTCGTGCTCAACACGATCTTCAACGTCGGCGAGGCGCCGGGCCTCTTCCCCTTGCAGATCTGCACCGACCTGCGTTCGGGCAAGATCGCGAGCCGCCGCAGCCAGGTGCGTTACGCGATCCCGCAGGCGCGCGGCGACAACGTGAGCCGCTACAACTTCCCGGTCGTAGCGACGATCGACGAGATGTTCAGCAAGTACGAATGGAACCATGCGCCGCTCCAGTTCGCGCAGGGCGGGTCGTTCCAATTCACCTACGACGACCTGCTCAAGGTCGCCGACGAGTTGGCACTCCACGAGAACGGCAAGCGCGCCGGGGAGGCGTCGCCGCCGCCGCGACCGCTGTTCCAGAAGGAATGGAAGCAGTGCGTCGTCGGCGCGCGCGTCGCGCGCACGCTCGGGCTGGGCCTGCACGACGTGATCGTGCCCGTGCACGGCAAGATGGGGGAGTTCGGCTGGCACGAGCATCCCGAAGCCGCCTGCGAGATCACAGGCGTGCTGGCGCCGACCAACTCGCCGCTCGACACGACGATCTTCCTGCCGCTCGTCACGCACCTGCTGATCAGTGGGCACGAAGGCGGCGTGTTCCTCGTCGACGTCCCGCCGGGCAAGACCCCCGACGACGCGAAGAACCTGCCGGTCAAGGCCTCGCAGATCGGCCTCACCGCGATCATCGTCGATCCGAAGGACTACTTCGGCGCGCGCATCCTGCGCCAGGAGTTCAGCAGTCGCGACGCGCAGGTGGCGTGGCCGCAGGACGTGGTGCCGAAGTTCCTGCAGCAGATCGGCAATGCGGCGGATGTGCTGACCGTCATCGCGTGGCTCGTGCTGCTCGTCGCCAGCGTGTCGATCACGGTCGCGATCTACAACACCATGAACGAACGCCGCCGCGAGATCGCGATCATGCGTTCGCTCGGCGCGCGGCGACTGCAGATCCTGACGATCATCACGGGCGAGGCGGCGACGCTGTCGTGCTTCGGTGCCGTGCTCGGGGTCGTCGTGTGCCACGCCGCGGCGTTCCTGCTGCGCAACGTCGTCGAGGACATGACCGGCGTCTACCTCGACTGGCTCCAGTTCGGCCTGTGGGAGGCGTGGCTCGTGCTCGGCGTCACGGGCATCGGCGCTTGCGCGGG
This sequence comes from Planctomycetota bacterium, assembly GCA_043740335.1. Lineage (GTDB taxonomy): Bacteria > Planctomycetota > UBA1135 > UBA1135 > UBA2386 > DASVAL01. Next base: position 149 of record JAYUCN010000335.1, on the reverse strand, counting down.
GCTCCTGCCCGCTGTGAAGGGCTCGATGACCCAGGTCGCCGACAACCTGGCCCAGAACTACTGATCGCCGCCAAGGCCGGCGTAGACGCAGGCGCGCCCCTTCGCCGGTCCGCGCCGAAGCTCCCGGCGAGAAAGTATGCCGGGACTGG
>JAYUCN010000334.1:0-2031 GCA_043740335.1 Planctomycetota bacterium | reverse complement strand
CAACCGGAACGTGACCGAACCCAGTTCGACGCGCGCCGGACCGACCACGGTGATGCCGCGGCGCTGGTCGGTGGTGAAGGTGCCAACCTGCAGGCCTTCGAACGCCCAGGTGCCCTCGGTGGCGAGCACCATCTCGCTGCCGGGCCACGCGAACACCACGGGTTTCTTGCTGTCGGCGGCGACAAAGTGCACGACGACTCCGGGCCGCATGCGGCGCATGAGCTGCAGTGTGCGCTCCGGCATCTCGCCACCGCCCGTGGTGTCGTAGTCGCCACCGGCGAGGGCGATCGTGACGGACTGCGTGACCGGATCGGGCAGCAGTGCGATCGCGGCGGCGATCGACTTCACCGGGTGGCGCGCGTCGCCCTTGTTCTTGTCACTGCCATGCGCAGGGTCGACCCGCAGTTCCGTGGCCGGCTCCTGGCAGCGGAGTCCGGGAGGGCCCGCGGGCACGAGCACAGCGAGCAACAGGAGCGGACGCACCGCAGCGGTCACGAGAGGAAGCACTGGGTCGTGCGACCGTCTCCGATCGGGCACCCGCCGTCAACCCGGCAGCGAGGGCGAGCCCGTTGGCGACGACGAATCCGCGCGTGGCTCGTTGCGCTGGTCGGCGCCGTCACCGATGCTGACGAACCACGCGACCCGCATGAACAGCACGGCTGCATGAGCATCGATCAGTTCCTGGCCGACTACGGATACCTGGCCGTCGCGCTCGGTTGTTTCCTCGAAGGCGAGACGATGCTGGTCCTGGGGGGCTTCGCCGCCCATCGGGGCTACCTCGATCCGACCGCGGTCATGCTGGCGGGGTTCGTCGGTGGCCTGACTGGCGATCAACTCTACTTCTACCTCGGCCGACGCCATGGCAAGCAGATGCTCGCGCGCAGGCCGCGCTGGCAAGCGCTCGCAGCGAGGATCGAGACCCGCCTCGGCCTGCATCGCGACCTGTTCATCCTCGGCTTCCGCTTCTTGTATGGACTGCGCGTGGTCTCGCCGCTCGTGATCGGCCTCACCAGCGTGTCGCCGGTGCGCTACACGGTGCTCAACGTCGTCGGCGGCACCGTCTGGGCCGTGTCGATCACCATGCTGGGATACCTGTTCGGCCGCAGCGTCGAGGGCTTCCTCCAGCGTTTCCAGGCCTGCGAACTGCAGTTGTTCGGTGCCATCGCCGCGCTCGTGGTCGTGGTCTGGACGGTGCGCTGGCTCGTGGCCCGCCAAACCACGCGCGCCCTGCCGCGCGATCAGGCGTGATGACCGAAGTGTTCGATCGGCGCTTCTGGTGGCGCCATGCGATCCTGCCCGGCCTGCTCTTCGCTGCGGTGACGCTGCCGTTCGAAGTCAGCGACCTCGACCTGTGGTTCTCGGACCCGTTCTACGATTTCGCCGGCAGGCGCTGGACCTGGTTCGAAGCCTGGTGGGCGCGCGACCTCCTGCATCGGGGCGGCAGGTACCTCATCTGGTCGCTCGGCAGTGTACCCCTCTTGGTGCTGCTGCTCTCATGGCGCGAGGCCCGCTTTGCCGCCTGGCGTCGGACCTGCGTCTATGCGCTCGTGTGTCTGGCGACACCGCCCGTGCTCGTGGTCCTTCTCAAGTTGATCACGAACCGTCACTGCCCGTTGGCCATGACGCGCTACGGCGGCGACGTGCTGTGGACGCGGTTGTTCGACTTCGCGCCGGCCATGCTCACGGGCGGCCAACCAGGCCGCTGTTTCCCCGCGGCGCACGCCGCGTCCGCGCTGGGGCTCCTGTGTCTGTACTTCGTCGGCCGCGCCCTCGGCCACCAGCGACTCTGGCTGTGGACTCTGCCGGGCCTGCTGCTCGGCGCCGCCTTCGCGTTCGGCCAGCACGTGCGCGGCACGCACTTCTTCTCGCACAACCTGTGGTCGCTCGCCCTCTGCTGGACCGTCGCACTCGCGACCTATCGCGCCTTCGGCGGCAGGATCGTTCCGTGCCCACGATTCCCCGCATCGTCTACGGCAGGCGGAAACGTTCGTTGACGTAGAGTTCGTACGCGGTCTGGAACACGCTCGTCGC
>JAYUCN010000333.1:0-5012 GCA_043740335.1 Planctomycetota bacterium | reverse complement strand
TTCCGGTTCGCTCGCGAGGGACTGCAGGTCCTCGTCACCCCAGGTGCTGGGCAACTGCCAGCGCTGCGCAGTTCTGGTGCCGATCTCCGGCATCGTTGCCGTGGCGACGAGGTGCACGGGTTCGTCGAGGTCGAGCGCAGAGCTGGCCTCCAGCGCGCCCAACGTGAGCTTGCCGAACGTGCGCACGAGCTGCCGCTCGACCACTTCGTGACGCCGCGCGGGTTCGGTCGCGAGCATCGCGCGCAGGTCGACCGCGGCGTTGCCGAGCGGTCGGTAGTCGACGCGCAGGTCCGCACCACCCGACGGCTGCAGCGTGACTGTGAACTCGTCACGTTGCCGGTTCTGCTCGGGCGTCGTCCACGGCACCGTGCGCAGATCGGCGCGGCCCTGGTCGACGACGAGCACACGGGCACCCTGGTCCATGTCCGGCAGCGTGTCGCCCGGATGCCAGAGCGCGGTGCCGTCGAGAAACCGCGCCGGCCGATCGTCGGTGGCCGGCAACCACGCGATGCAGTGGTTGAAGTGCTGCACCATCGCCAGTTCGAGGTCGTCCTCGCTGCGCAATTCGTTGGCGAAGATCAGCACCGGCTGGCAGCGCACACCGATCTCGCCGAGCAGGGCACACAGCAGCAGCGCCTTGTCCTTGCAGTCGCCGTGGCGGCGTTCGTGGATGACGGCGGTGCTGTAGGGCTTGTAGCCGTGCACGCCGAACTCCCACGCTTCGTAGCGCACGTCGGTCGTCACGAAGTGGTAGATCGCGGCGATCTTCGCTTCGGTGCTGGTCTTGCCCTCGCACAGGCTCGCGACGGTCGCGCGCATGGCGGGCGAGACCTCGAGCTGGTTTCTGACCAGGTTCCACCACCACGACGCGAAGTGGTCCCAGTCGCGGTAGGTCGTGATGCGCACGATCGGCTCCCACTCCTTGTGCTCGGGCCGCCGCAGTTCGGGCACGTCGCGCGGCAGATCCTGCATGGTGAAGCGGAACGACAGCGTGCCATCGGGCAGGGTCGCGCGTTCCGGCTGAGGTGCGCCGTTGCGCGATTGGCAGCGGTAATCGCGGCCCGGATCGGCGAGCACGACGAGTTCGTTGGTGCGCACGGGCGAGCCTTCGGGTGCGGCGAACGAATGCACGAGGCCGAAGTAGTCGCCGAAGAACGAGGGGGCCAGGTCGTCGACGCGACCTTCGATGGCGACGACATCGCCAGGGCGGAGGTCCGGCATCGACACCCGCGCACCTTGCAGTGCGGGCCGCTGCACCGAGCCGTCGGCCCGATGCACGGCGCAGGCCAGCAGGCGCGCGCGTTGTTCGCCCGGCCACCAGGGCAACTGGTAGCGCATGAGCTGGCGGGCGCCGTCTTCGCTGAGCACGCGCACGATCTCGTGCTGGTAGGTGTTGGTGGTGCCGTTGCCGTTGGCGCGGACGACGCGTTGGCGCAGGATCCAATGCAGGGCGTCCTTGGCGGCCGCGGCGTCGGCCGGCGGGCCCGCGTCGGCAGCGATCACGGCGGCGGCATTGCGGTGGTACGCGGTGTAGAACGGATTGGGATCACCATGCTCGGCGGTGGCGAGGAACTCGACGTAGCGCTCGTCGTCGCGGCGGGTGGGTTCGACGACCAGCGCTTCGCGCAGCAGCGCCTGCTGACGCGTGCCAGCGTCGGCGACGTCGGCACGGAGGCGGCGCAGGCAGCGGCTCGCGGCCACCATCGTGGCGGTGTCATCGGGTGAGATCCGCAGCCAGGCTTCGAGCAACGTGAGCGCCTGCGGTACTTCGTCGCGCGCGCTGTGCATGGCCGCGAGCTGGCTGCGCGCCCGCGCCGCGAACGGGTTGCCAACGAGGGTCTGCGCCAGCAGGTCGATGGCCTGCTCGGCTTTGCCCGTACGCGCGAGCAGTCCGGCCGTGGCGACGATGTCGTTCTCCGCGCGGCTCAGGCTGGGCACGCGCTGGCGCAGCGCCAAGGCGAGTGCAGGTTCCCGTTCGGCGATGGCGTCCGCCGCCGCGCGCAGCAGTTCGGGTGCAGCGTCGGCAGCGCTCGCGGCGGCCAGGATCTCGCTCTCGGCGAGCGGTGCTTGGCCTTCGTCGTTGAGCGTGGCGGCCCGCAGCAGCAGTGCGTGCGCGTGGCCGGGATGGACACGCAACGCGTGGTCGGCCAGCTCGCGCGCTTGCCGCCAGAGGTTGCTGCCCGAACGCAGCAGATGGCCGAGACGCACGAGCGCTTCCGTGTGGTCGGGGCAGAGGGCCAACGCTTGTTCGAGCGATCGTCGGCGGTCGTTGTCGTCGCGGTCGGTGGCACTGCGCACGTGGCTCTCGCGCGTGGTCGCGAGCAGGAGGTGCGCTGCGGCCACCTGCGGCAGGGCGGTGACGGCAGCAACGGCCGCGGCCTGGTCGCGGCGGTTCTGGTCGCCGTCCGCCGCGCGCGCGCGCCACAGCCAGGCGAGGCGCAGTGCATCGGCGCCGGTTGCCTTGCCGATCTCCCATTGCGAACGGCCGCCGAGGTTCGTGGTGGGGATCGCTGTCCCGGCTGGTGTCGCCTTGCTGCCCGCGACGAGATCTGCCTCGCTCGCCGAAGCTCGCACCGTCGCGAGCGCACGCCCATCCAGTCCGCGCACTCGCGCCGCCATCTGGAAGTCCGCACCCTCCTGGTGGCACAGTTTCAGCAGCAGCAGGTTTCTACCGGCCACGAGCGGCAGCACGACGGCGTCCTGGTCGTAGGCGAACGGTCGTTCGACTTCGCGGGCGCTGGCTTCGACGCCGTTGCAGAACACGCGGAAGCTGCCCGTGCAACCGAGTTCGAGCACCGCCATCGTCGGCGCCTCGGCGACGAGTGCGGTCGCGGCGTAGACGAGCGACTGTTCGTGCGGGTGCACGAGGTGCTGGAGCGGCAACACGGGCGAGCTTGTCAGCGGTGGCAGGCGCCGCCAGCGCACGGGGCGCTGCTTGCCCGTGAACTCGGCGCCGAGGTCGAGCCCGAGCTCTGGTGGGAGCGCGCTGCGATAGCCGCTGCCGCGTTCGTTGGCGAACGGACCGACTAGCCAGAGTTCGCGCAGGAAGCCGAGTTCGAGCGCACGGCTCTGGTCGCTGTCGGGACCGGCGACGGTGAGGGCGGCGATGCCGAGGCGGTCGCGCAGCAGCGAGTGCGAGTTCGCGAGCGGGCTGCTGCGCAACTCGTCGAGGCGACGCAACTGGTCTGCATTGGGCCGTTGCCGCAGCAGGTTCGCCGCCTCGGTGGCCCAGGCTTCGACGCGCGCCGCGGCGGTCTCGTCAGTCTCGTGCTGCGCTGTGGTGGTTGCCAGGGTGAGCAGCGACGTCGCGGCGGCTGTGGCATTGCCGGTGGCGCGGTGGGCGAGCGCCTCCAGCTCGAGCGGTAGCAACTCCTGCGCCCGGCCAGGCGTCGGCACGACGGCGAGCAGAAGCAGAGGGAGACATGCGCGGCCTGCGCACCCGTTCAGTCGGCGGATCACCGACCCGTCTTAGCGCAGGGGGGCTTGCTTGGGCAACGGGGCGGCGGGCGCCGCCGACTTCGGTCGTGCGGGCGTCGGGTTGCCGCCGGTCAGTTCCTCCGCACCGAGCCGACCATCCTTGTTCTTGTCGAGCGCTTGCAGCAGCGCGCTGGCCCACCGCAGCAGGCTTGGGTCGAGATGCTGCAGCATGAGCCCGAGCTCCTTGTCGTCGATCGTGCCGTTGCGGTCCTGGTCGCCGGCGGCCCACGGCGGGATCAGCTGGCTGCCAGCACCGAGCCCGCCACCCGCCAGCGATGGCACCATGCCGCGCAGATGCTCGAACCAGGGCGCCAGCTCGGATGCGTCGATACGGCCGGAGTGGTCCAGGTCGAGCTTCTTCAGCTCACCGCCGAGCGCGGGTGCGAACAGCGTGAGCGGCAAGAGGAGCTTGTCGATTTCTGCAGGGTCGAGGCCACCATTGCGATTGGCGTCGAACATCTGCATGAACTGCTGCAGCGGCGTGGTGGCGCGGGCTTCTTCGTGTTCGGGCGCCTGCTGGACGAAGCGGCGGCAGCTGCGCACGCGGAACGTCGTGCCATGCTGCACGGTGGCCTTGAAGTGCTGGTCGAACTCCGACCAGCCGACGAAGCCATCACGGTCCTTGTCGAACCGGGCGAACCCCTCGAGGTCGGTGGGGCCGTGCAGCGAGTCGAAGGCATCGCACGCCTCGAACAGGTCGAGGCGGTCGTCGCTGTTGGCGTCGCAGGCCGTGAACAGGTCACGGCTCGTGGATTCGGCGTAGGTGTCGGCCTTCGCTTCCGTGGGCGAGACCGGGGTGGGGCCCGGTTCGGGTGGCTTGCCCCCGCGCGGCGCCTGGGCGAGCAGCGTCGTGCTTCCCATGCACAGCAGAAGGAACGTCAGCAAGCAGTACATCGCGCAGGTCCAGCCGTCTCTCGACGTCCGTGCCGGCGAGTCCTCGCACGGCCCGTGCCCTTTCGTCACTCGGGCGCTCCGACTATAGCGCCGCCTTCCCGCTTGGGTGCCAGCGCCGAGAATCGGCTGGGAATCCGCGCGGGAATCGTGGTGTGGTCCGGACTTCAGGGGATGAAGAGGCAGTCGCGGCCGAGCTGGCGGAAGGTCCCCTCGGCCGGTTCGCCGAAACCGGCCAGCTCCACCGTGTGGCCGGCGGCGCGCAGCGTGTCGGCCAGCATCTGGATCGGTTCCGAGGGGGGCGCCATGACCAGTGCGGGTGCCGTCCGGAGCAGTTCGATGGCCGCTGCCGAGAAGGACACGCCGGCGGCGAAACCTCCCGTCACCACGGTGAGTTCGAAGCCACTGGGGGGGGTACCGGAGGTCTTGGCGATAGCCATCGCCCGGATGACCTTGCGGTTGCCGCCCAGTCCGCTGCGCAGTCGGTGCATCGACAATTCGCCTTGCTGCGCGCGGGCTTCGGCCTGCAGCCCTTCGAGGTCGACGAGCACGGCGACGCTGCTGGTCGCCACTTCCTCCAGTGGGCCGGCTCGGTCGAGGCGACGAACGGCCTCCCGCGGCGAGCGTTCGGGGCTGCGGTTCGG
>JAYUCN010000332.1:0-12227 GCA_043740335.1 Planctomycetota bacterium | reverse complement strand
TCGAGACGCTTGCGCAGGGAGTCCCGATCGATGTCGCACCGCGCGAGCATCCGCACCGCGGTGCAGTCCGGCAGCAGCAGCAACCCCAGCAGCATGTGCTCGGGTGCGATGTACTCGTGCTGCAGCCGCATCGCCTCCTGGCGCGACAGCGACATGAGCTTCTTGGCATCGTCGGAGAAACGATCGAACATGGCGGTGGCGGGTGAGCGCCGCAGCATACGCGGCATGACTGTCTACTTCCGCCAGCTCCGTTCGACGAGACGCGCTGCCTCGCGGTGACCGGCAGCGTTCAAGTGCCCGTCACCGGACGGCGGCCACACGGGCGTGCCGGCGGCGAGTGCGGACACGCAGACCGGCGCGAGGTCCGCGATCTCACACCCGGCCGCAGTCGCTAGCGCGAACAGTTCTCGCCGTGCCGCGGTCTCGGTCGCGTGCAGGGCCTGCAACTCCGCCAGTGGGGAACCCTTCCCGATCTGCCACTCCGCGTAGCCGAACTCTTTGGTCGGGATCGCGAGCAACAGGCACCGCGCGCCGATCGTCCGGCAGCGCTGCACGATGTCGGCGAGGCAGCGCCCGCTGACGTCCAAGCCCCCGCGCACTCGATCGTCGTCAATGTCGACGAGCGGCCGCCGGTAGTCCGGCAGCAGCACGGTGGGCGCGCGGCTGTCAGCGAAGTGCACGGCACCGGGCTCATGGTCGAGCAGGCCGCCTTGCAGGCGCGACTTGACGACGTTGGCCGCAGCGTCGAGCACCCGACTCACGTCGAGCACACCGTCGACGAGCGCCATCGTCCAATTGGGAGACTGCGGGCCTTCGAACTCCGGGTGGTCGCGTACCCCGTACTGCACGCCGCCCGAACGCACGGGCTCGGCGCCTTCCAGGCCGGCGTAGTCGAATGCGTCGACGAAGTCGTTGCCGAAGTAGAACGCCACGACGACGAGGCGCGGTTGCAGCGACAGTCCCTGCCGGACGAGCTCGCGATACTGCACGGGGCCGTAGGAGCCGTTCGCCATCTGGTAGCTGCTGGCTCCCGTGGTCGCCGCGAAGACGGCAGTGAACGTCTCGGCGCGTTCGATCTGGAAGCCCCATGTCTGCGAGTCCCCGACGATGAGCACGTCGGTGCGCACAGGCACGGTCGCGTTGCGGAAGCCGTGCTCGTCCGTGCCTTCGGAACCCGGCTCGAGCACGTGGCCGAGCCGGGCATCGGCACGCAATCGGGCTGGCAGTTCGCGCGCGGGGCCGAACAGGCGCAAGCCGAGTTCGACGAGCAGCAGCACAGCGATGCAGGGCACGAGCGCGAACAGCATCCGCCGCCAGAACCGTCGCGCACGCTCGCGCAGCACGAGGATCGACACGAACGGCACGCAGAGCAGCACTCCAGTGACACCGCCCGCGAGCACGTAGCGGAACAGGCTGCCCGCCCGCCACGCTTGCACCGCGAGCACCACGCCAGCCACGGCCAGCAGCAAGGCGACGGCATCGGACGGGCGCAGGCGGCGGGGCATGAGCCCTGTTGCTACCAGAAACCGACGACGCTCGCGATCCTGCCGTCGACGGCGAGCCGCACGACGTTGGTGCCCTTGCCGCGCGGGGCACCCGTCGCGTCCACGGCACTCCACTCGACGAGGGCCGTGCCCTGGCAATGGCGCGGGTCGCCGACGCGCGTCGTCACGACGCCCGGCATGAACATCTGGCTCATCTTGATGTGGTCGAGCAGATCGTCGCGGCCGCGCAGGCATGAGTAATTGTCCTGCATCGTGACGTGGTCGGTCGTGCACCCGGTGAGGAGACGTGCGCGCGCTGCGGCATCGGCCTCGGCCCAGGCAGCGAACCACTGGTCGACCATCGCACCGACACTCGCGTGGTGTTCGTTCGCGACGACGTTTGCGAACAGCGCGAACTGGAAGCGCCAGCCAGGCACGTGGTGGTCCCTTGCCACGGCCGTCGGCAGATCGTGCCGCAGCTCCAGCAGCGTGCCGTCGGCATGGTCCTTCACTTGGATGGTCACGAGCGAGCCACCGATCGGGATCGCCTTCTTCGGATCCTCGTAGCCGTAGGTGAACGCGACGAGGCGATCCGGTTCGAACCGCGTGATCGCCCCGCCGGCCACGACCTGATTGGGATAGACGATGCGGACTGCACCGCCGACGCGGCCTTCGATCGAGGAGCCCTTGCCCCACCAGCGCGCGAAGCGTTCGGAGTCGGCGAAGTAGCGGAACACGAGGGCACGCGGCGCGTGGATGACGAGGGAGCGGTCGAGCGAGTGGGGGAGCTTGGTCATGACTTCGGTCTCCGACGGGAGGTGGTGGCGCGAACCGGGCCGCGGCGCGCGGCTTCGAGTTCGGCGGCGAGCTTGAGCTCGTAGAGCGCGTCGTCCCAGGTCGCTTCGAGCCAGCGCCGGAACGGGCCGAGCGCCGTGCGGCGCGCGCGGTAGTGGCGTTCGCGGCCGCGCTTCTCGACGTCGACGAGGCCGGCGTCGCGCAGCACCTTCAGGTGTTGAGACACCGCGCCGAACGTGACGTCGCGCAAGGCGTCGTGGATGGCGCCTGCCGGGCAAGCGTTGTCCCAGCACAGGCGCAGGATCTCGCGGCGGCGGGGGCTGTGCAGGACGGTGAGCAGCTCGGTCACAGGACGATTCAGACTAAACTAAAATATGGAACCGTGCAACGGCCTGCCAGACGGGTGGGGTACCGGCCCGTGGCAACGGGAGGGCGCGAAGAATCCGGTGCTCGGCATTCCCCCCTCGACCCACTTGTATCTGTGAGCCAAGATGTCGCGGTGTCCACTTCGGATCCGGACTTCCTGGCCAGATGGGAACAGCTCGGGAGGTTCTTCATGGGTACGTCCGATGTGCACCTGGCAGCCGATCGTCTTTGTCAGAAGCTCGACGAACTGGCGATTCCCTATGCGATCTGCGGTGGTCTGGCCGTGAACGCGCACGGCCACAAACGGGCGACGAACGATGTCGACGTGCTGCTGACGGCGGAGGGGCTCGCCAGGTTCAAGCAGAACGCCCTTGGGCTCGGCTGGCTAGAAAAGTTCGCCGGCAGCCGTGGGGTCAAGGACACCGATCGGAACGTTCCGATCGACTTCCTCATCACGGGCGGGATTCCCGGCGACGGTACGCCGCGCGGTGTGACGTTCCCCGATCCGGCTTTCGTCGCGATCGAGATGGAGGGCAAGCGCTACCTCTCCTTGGCGAAACTCATCGAGATGAAGCTGGCGAGCGGCTTGTCAGCGCCAGACCGCCTGCAGGATTTCGCCGACACGATCCAGGTCATCCGCGCCAACCGTCTCGGCGAACACTTCGCCGACCAGCTGCATCCGTACGTGCAGCCGAAGTACCGCGAGCTCTGGGGCTACGCGCAGCGGCCGACGATGCTGCCCGAGTGACGGTCGCGATCAGGGCATGATCGGCTTCAGCTTCTCGGCGAGTTCCAACTTGCCCTGCTGCGCGAGTTCGCGCGAGATGCGGCCGGCGATGGCGCGCGGCTTGCGCTGCAGGCCGTCGGTCTCGTCGAGGCTCGAGGGGCGTAGTTCGGCGGCGCGCAGCATGTCGGCGACGGCACCTTCGCCGTCGCCAAGAGCTTGGCGGATCACGGCGCGTCCCGCGAGCGACAGCACCGCGAAGTGGTTGGCCGAATCGGTGAACTCGGCGTTGCCGGCCGTGCTCTTGGCGAAACGTTCGATTGCGTCGGTGTAGGCGAGCATCGCGACCTCGCGGCGTTCATCGCGTGTGTGCTGCTCGCCGGCGACGAGCGACGCGTAGCCCGCGAACCACTCGGCCGTGGCGCGATCGGCGGCGCGCTCGACGTACGTCGTATACCGCTTGCGCATCGTCTCGGCGCCGAGGTCGATGAGCATGCGATTGCGCCAGCGCTCGTGCACCGCTGCCGAGGCCGGGAACCTCGCCAGGATGGACTCCAGCCGTTGGCGCGCTTGCAGCCGCAGGCCCGCGTGCTCGAACAGACCGATGCCGACGAGAAACGTCGACTCGGCGCCGGCAGCGCGCTCCGTGAGCAGGCGCAGGACGAGGTCTGTGCGATCGATCTCTGTGCGCAGACTCGCGAACTCGTCGGCCTTGGCCTTGCCGTACGCGATCGAGGCCGTGGTCTGCACGACGACGTCGAGGAAGGTCGCGGCGAGCCATGCATCCGGCTTGCGCAGGCTGTTCACGGTGGTCAGCGCCTGCACCGCGGCGGCATGCGCGGCCGCCTGGTCACCGCGCAACCAGGCGGTGCTCGCGACCACGGCCTTCGCCTCGGCTTGCAGCGGAGTCGCGGTGATCTTCGCGGCACTTCGCTGGGCGTCCTCGAACCAGAGTTCAGCGCCCTTGCCGCCCGTCGCTGCCAACAGGCTCGCGAGCCCGGCCTGCGCTGTCGCGAGAGCAAGGCGGGCCTCGTCATCACCAGGCGCCGTGCGCAGCTTGCTCTCGCAGGCGTCGAGCACCGCTTCGATCGACTCGCGCGAGGCGGGATCGAAGGCGGGAGGGTTCCATTCGTTGCGCCACGGCACGGGCAGTCGCGCGTCGTCGACCGCGACGAAGTGCGCATGCAGGCGGGCCGCGGGCTTGTCGCTCTTGCCGAGTTCCTGGAGCCGCGCGACGAGCGCCTGCGCCACGACCGGGTCGTTGGCCCGCGCGAGCGCGTCTTCGAGGTCGGTGAGCGCGTCCTTCGTGGTGACCTTGGCGAGGGCCATGCCCGCAGGTCCGAACACCGTCGGATCGTCGTCGCGCTGTGCCATGCGCAGCAGGTCGAACGGCTCGTTGGTCGCGGTCGCCGCGGCCTCGAGCAGCTTGCGCTTCTGGTCGAGGCTGCCGTCGCGATATAGGCGTTCGATCGTGCGCCGTGCTTGCGCATCGCGGCGCCGCAACAGTGCGCCGACATCGGTCGTCTCGCGCAGGCTCGTATCCTTCGGTTTGCCGCGGTGTTTCTCGATTGCGTCGATCGCGGTCTGCATGCTCGCATCGAGGAAGCGGTCGAACAGGACCTTGCCATCGGGCGACACGCCGACGTGCCGCGGCGCGTTGCGCTTGCCGTCGAAGAAGCGAGTGAACAGTTCGGGCTCGATGTTGATGTGTTCGCTGCACGTACAGCCGGGGAAGCGCGGGCACTCGACGCGGTTGCCGAGCGCGTCGTAGTCGCGTTCGGTGTGGCGGTCGGGCGACGCGACGACGCAGACGTAGCCGCGCGTCAGTTCGACGAAGGCCGGGTCGTGGTAGGTCGTGGTGGCGAAGCGGTCGTTGAAGACCTCGCCGTTCATGTTGACGACGAGGAGCAGCGGCAGGCCGGTCGCCTTCTGCACCGCGAGCGCGTCCGCCAGGGAACGTTGCCACTCGACGCGCGGCTCTGGCGTGGTCGCCGGTTTGCCCGGATCCTGCGGCACCGGGTGGAGGAGCATGGTTGCGAGCAGGGACCCGACGAGTGCATTCATGGCCATGACGATCCTACGCCGACATGGTAGAAAGGCGCCTGCGGCGTTCGATCGTCGGTCTGGAGATCCTCAATGCGTCATCCACCTGGGCTGTTCTCGCTGTTCCTGCTGTTCGTGTTGCTCGCCGCGTGTCAGGCCTCGCGAGAGCGCGCCCCATCGCACTCGGTGAAGCCGGGCCTCGCATTCGCCGCGGACGAGGTTGCGGCGGATCCGGTGGCCGTGGGCCTGGTCGGTGGATTCTACAAGGATGGCAGCGACGGCGACATCCGCGCGCGCACCGAGAACTTCTTCGCGAACGACCTTGGCGACGCCGAGAAGAGTGGTGGCACGAAGAAGCAGGCCAACGGCGAGCCTGCACTCGACGACGTCACGAACAACCCCGCGCAAGACGCCAAGGCCAAGGACCGCATGCTCGTGCACCGCGGCGACGTGCACGTCGAGGTCGCGCGGCCCGACGAAGTCATGGCGGAGTTCCAGGCCCAGGTCGTCGCCTGGGGCGGTCACCTGCAGAGCCAGCAGGATCGCACGCTCGTCGTGCGCGTGCCCGTGACGCGCTTCGAGGAAGCGTTCACCTGGGTGCATGACGCTGGGCGCCTGCTGTCGGAGTCGCGCCAGGCCGAGGACGTGACCGAGGAGTTCGTCGACCTCGGCATCCGCCTCGACAATGCGCGCAAGTCGCGCGAGCGCCTGCTCGAGGTCCTGAAGAGGGCCGACAAGGTCGAGGACATCCTCAAGGTCGAGGCCGAGCTGCGCCGCCTCACCGAGGAGATCGAACGCATGGAAGGTCGCAAGAAGCTGCTCGCCGATCAGGTCGCGATGTCGACGTTGTCGGCGACGTTCCAGGCCGTGACCGAAGCGCCTGCCAGGAAGCGATCGCGGCAGCCGAGCCGGTTCGACTGGATCAACCGCATCGGCGCCGAGCGCGTCATGGAGGAGTTCTGACATGGCCGCTCGTTCCGCACTGCGTGGGGCGCTGCTGCTGCTCTCGCTGCTGGCCGGCGCCTGCGCGACCCCGATCCATCTGCCGAAGGACTTCCTCGAACTGACGGATCGCTCCGACTTCCAGGCCGTGACCGGCGACGACGCGCGCATCTGGATCCGCGAACTCACTGATCCCAACGAGGCGTCCCTCGACTTCTGGGCCACCGCCCTCGAACACGACTTCACGAAGCAGCGCGGCTACGAACTCGTCAAGAAGGGCGACGTCAAGGCCCACGGGGCGACCGGTCGCTGGTTCGAGTGTGCGGCGAACGTGCGCGGCGAGCGCATCGGCTACCTCGTCGCACTCTGGGTGTCAGGCCACGACCTCACGGTGGTCGAGTTCGCCGCGCGCGCCGAGGTCTTCGCGGCCCGCGTCGAGGCCGTGCGCACGGCGCTGAAGACGGTGCGCACTTGATGCGAGCCGGGGTCGCGCTGCTGCTCGGTGCTGCGCTTGCCGCGCAGGCTCCCGGCCCCGACTGGTTGCTCGACGCCCGTTCCTACCGCGCGCGCATCGAGGTGGACGCGGCCGGCCGCGAACTCGTGCTGGACAATGGTCTGTTGCGGCTCGTCGTGCGGCTCGACAAGGGCCCCGCTCTCGTGAGCCTGGAACAGCGCAGCACCCCCCAACAACTGCTGCGCGCGGCTGCGCCGCTGGGCGCGTTCGTGTTGAACGGCACCGAAGTGCGCGTCGGCGGTGCTCTGGGCCAACCGAACCACGCGTTCCTGCTGCCCGAGTGGATCGAAGCACTGCAGCCTGACCCGGCGGCGTTGCCGGTGTCCGGTGCCTGCCGCATCGGCCCGATCGTCGAGCGCTTTCCCTGGCGCCGCACGCGGCCTTGCGCGGCCGACGTCAACTGGCCACCGCGGGGCCAGCACGTCGAGATTCCGTGCGCGCGCGGCGACCTTGCGGTCATCGTGCACCTCGAGATCTACGATGGCCTGCCGCTGTTTGCGCATTGGCTCGAACTGAAGAACGGTGGTATGCACGCCGTCGAGATCGACTCGTTCACCTCGCTGCGCCTGCCGATCGTCGAGGCCGAATCGCGCGTCGAGCCCGAACGCCTGGGCGTGCGCCTGCCGAACCTCCACGTCGAGACCGACTTCGCCTTCCACGCGATGACGGGTGCTGACGGCAGTTCGCACTGCGTGCGCTGGCTGCCGGACCCCGAGTTCGACACGCAGGTCAACTACGAGAAGAAGACGCGCTGCCTGCTCGAAGTGAAGCCCGACATCGGCCCCGCGCAGACCGTGGCGCCCGGTTCCACGTTCGCGACGTTCCGCACGTTCGTGCTCGCACCCGACAGCGAGGACCTTGACCGCCAGTCGCTCGCGCGACGGCGCATGTATCGCACGCTGGCGCCATGGAGCACCGAGAACCCGCTCATGATGCATGTGCGCGATGCCGAGTCCGCCAAGGTGCGCGAAGCGATCGACCAATGTGCGGCAGTCGGATTCGAGATGGCGATCCTGACCTTCGGCAGCGGCTTCGACATCGAGGACGACAGCCAGCAGAACCTCGACCGCTGGAAGGCACTCGCCGACTACGCACACAGCAAGGGCATCCAGATCGGCGGCTATTCGCTGCTGAGCAGCCGCCGCATCGAGCCCGACACCGACAACTGCATCGACCTCGCGACCGGCAAGCCGGGAGGTCAGGTGTTCGGCACCGCACCTGCGCTCGCGAGTGCTTGGGGCCAGCGCTACTTCGGCAAGCTCTACCACTTCTTCGAGTACACGGGCTTCGACCTGCTCGAGCACGACGGCAGCTATCCCGGCGACTGCGACGCCAGAGCACGGCCGCCGCTCCAGAAGGGCTGGGCCGATTCGCGCCACGTGCAGTTCGGCATCATCGCGACCTTCTACCGGTGGTGCCGCGGACGCGGCATCTACCTGAACGTGCCGGACTGGTACTTCCTGCAGGGCAGCAACAAGACCGGCATGGGCTATCGCGAGACGAACTGGTCGTTGCCGCGCGCGCAGCAGGTGCTGCATGCGCGCCAGAATCTCTTCGACGGCACCCGCGACAAGACGCCGTCGATGGGCTGGATGTTCGTGCCGCTCACGGAGTACCACGGTGGTGGGTCTCAAGCGACGATCGAGCCGCTCGCCGAACACCTCGACCACTACGAACTCATGCTGGCGAGCAGTCTCGGCTACGGCGCGCAGGCATGCTGGCGCGGGCCGCGCCTGTTCGACACCGACGAGACCCGGCAGTGCGTCCAACGCCAGGTCGACTGGTTCAAGCGGCACCGCCGCCTGCTCGAGAGCGACGTCATCCACGGCAGTTCGCGCCGGGCCTGCGGGCGGGACCTCGATTGGGTTCTGCATGCCGATCCGGGCAGCGATCCCGGCGCCATGCTCGTGGTCTTTTGCCCGACCGGGAGTGCCATTCCGATCACCACCCTGCCTCTGGATCTGTATTTTTCAGGATTCGATGGGGATGCCGTTGCGGTCGATGCGACGGGTAAGGAACAGCGCCTGGAACTGGATCGCCGCCGTCGCACGCAGCTGCAAGTTGAACTCGGACAGAGGCCTGTGGCGTCGTTCGTGATCCGGCGAGCGGCTCGCTGACGCTCCGGGGGCGGTGCTTGGAGCTACGGCAATGACGTAGTCGGGGCGATGATCACCGAAATCCGGAGAGATTCTCCGGATTGCAGTTAAGAAATCGACAAGACCGGGGTTCCGCCGCACGAGGTTGCTCCCGTGCTTGCCATACCATCCCCCGATGTCCTTCTGAACCTGTTCGCGAGTGCCGGGCAATTGCTCGGACTGCTGGCCCTGGCCCTCGGCGGCGGCGCCTTCGTGCGCCGACGGAATACGGTGCCCGGCGCCGTGTCCCGGCCGGCGTCGCGGTGGCCGTTCCTGGTCACGCTGGGCTTGCTGCTGTCGGTCAGCTGCGCGTTCCTGCTCTACCACCTGCACGTGCAGGACGTGCAGAACCAGCGGTTGCGTACGAACCTCGTGCGCAAGTCCACCGAAGGCAAGAAGGCCGTCGGCGACACGTCGCTCAAGACTCTTTCGTTCAGCGGGCAGATGAAGCACCCGCGCGGGCTCACGACGGACACCCTGGAGGCGTGGATCGCCGAGGGTCGTCCGCTCAACCTCATCGACGTGCGGGAGCCCGAAGAAGTCGAGATGGGCCAGGTTCCCGGTACGTGGGCGCGCCGCTACCCGGACCTGCAGGTCGAACGATCCGGGCTCGAGGTCGCAGGCAAGCAGACCGTGCTGCTCTGTGAATCCGGCAACCGCAGTTCGGAGCTCAGCGACTGGTTCTTCGAACGCGGCGTCACGACGAACTTCATGATCGGCGGCTACGAGAAGTGGGTTGCCGAATACCGCCCGATGATGGGACAGCGTGCGGACGACACCGACATCCGTGCGACGCCCGACTACCCGCAGAAGAACGCACTGCTCGACACGCCGGAGGTGCTCGACCTCGTCCAGACGCAGGGTGCTCTGTTCGTCGACGTGCGCTACCCGGAGGACTACGAGCGCGAACATCTGCCGGGCGCGATCAACATGACGCTGCGCAAGATGCGGCACGACGAGGTCGATGCGGCGCTGCGCGCGCTGCCGGCGCGACCGATCATCGCCGTCTGCTACGACAAGCGCAGCTCGTTCTACGGCCTCCTGCTCGGCCTGCGTCTGCACCGCATGGGCGCAGACTTCCGCGGTCGCTACACGGTGCCGCAGGAGTTCACGCTGCCGGTCGCCGAGTCTGCCTGGATGGCGCAGTGGAAGAGCGATCGCGAGGGCAAGACCCTGTTCGGACTCATCGGCAGTTCGGTCGGCGTGTTCGTCGCCTGGTTGGCCGATCGCACGGGCCTGCTGCTCGCCATCGTGCTGCTCGTGGTCCTGTTGCGCATCGCGATGCTGCCCTTCTCGTTGTTCGCCGAACGCGACCAATGGGTGCAGCGCCGCTTGGCGCCGCGGATTGCGCAGTTGCGCGAGCAGTGGGCCAGGGATCCTGCCGTCTGGCGGCGAGAGGCCATGCGCATGTTGCGGCATGCGGGCGTGTCGCCGCTGCGCAACCTGGTGGGTGCGTTGCTGCAGATCGCCTTGTTCGCCGCTGCCTTCGCCGGTGTCGATGCCGTGGCGGAAGCTCGGCCGACCTCGTTGTTCTGGTTCGACCTCGGCGCGGCCGATCCGATCCATGTACTGCCGCTCCTGTTCGGTGTCGTCATGGCGGCGTTCGTGCGCTTGCAGCAGCAGAGCAAGCGCCGCTGGGTGCTGCCCGCCGTGTTCGTGGTGGTCATGGTTGCTCTGGTCTGGCAGAGCCGCGCCGCCGTGCAGATGTATCTGATGTTCAGCCTCGGCCTGATGGCCGTGCAGACCATTCTCCAGCGGCGCTGGCTCGACCGCATTGCCCGCAGTGAGCGCAACGAACGTGCAGCCGCGGCCCCAACGGCCCCAGCACTGTGCCAGCTCGTGCCGCTCGAGGCGGCCGGTCCACACGCAGAACTCGGCAACAAGGCGGTGCGCCTCGGCCGCCTGCTGGAAGCCGGCTTGCCCGTGCCCGGCGGCTTCGTCGTCCCTGCCGCCGTGTCCGGCGATGCGCCTGCCCTGCGCGCTGCCTGCAAGGCGGCCGGCATCGAATCGGCGGCCGTGCGCAGCTCGGCGCTGGGCGAGGACGGCGCGCAGAACAGCATGGCGGGGATGTTCCGCACCGAACTCGACGTGGCCCCGTCGGCGCTCAACGTCGCCATCGAGCGCGTGCGTGCTTCCTATGGCGGCCGTGCGGGTGGTGTCGTCGTCCAGGCGTTCTGCCGTGCGCAGTACGCGGGTGTGCTCTTCACGGTCGATCCTGCCCACGCGGGCCGCATGCTCGTCGAGCTCGTGCAAGGAGGTGGCGAGGCCTTGGTCAGCGGTCGGGCGACGCCGAAGTCGTTCCGGTTCGGGCGCGCCACGGGCGAGCCGCTCGCAGGCGGGGCGCCGCCGGTGCCGCTCGGGGACCTGATCGCGCTCGCGCGCCGAGTCGAGGCATTGTTCGAGCACCCGCAGGACATCGAATGGGTGTACGCGGACGGCTGCTTCCAGCTCGTGCAGTCGCGCGACATCACGCGCCTGCCGGGGCAGCACGCTGCCGATGTGGTCGAAGCCGAACGGCACCGGCTGCTGCAGCAGTTCGTCGGCGTTCCAGCCGAAGCATCGGTGCTCGAGCAGACCGAGATCTCCGAGTTGCTGCCAGCGCCCTCGGGTTACAGCCTGGCGTTGTTCCAGTCGCTGTGGGAAGCAGGCGGCGCGGTTGACCTCGCCTGCCGCAGCAGTGGCTTCCCCTATGATGTCGGGGTCGACGATCCGCCGCTCGTGCAGTCGGCGTTCGGACGCTGCTTCGTCGACGTGCGGCAGCGGCGCCTGCGCAGCCGGAACGCGTTGGGTGCGGTGGCGAGCTTTCGCATGGCCACGACCGCGCAGGGTATCGAGGACGAGTGGCGGTCGCATCTGCCAGCCCGTCGGCGACGCGTAACGCAGCTGCTGGCGATCGACCCGGCGCGTCTGCCCGAGGCAGAACTGCTGCAGCTGTGCGATGACGTCCGCACCTGGTTCGTCGAGGTGACCTATGCAGAGGCCGAGACGATCAACATGGCCGCCGGCTACTTCGTCGATGCCGCCCGTCGGCGCGCCGAACGAGCCGGCCTCGACGCGGCGGCGCTGCTGCGCGATGCCGCCGGCAACGTGGTGAGCCGTGCCATGGCGCGCCTTGCCGGGCCTGGTGGTGACGAGGAGCGAGTGCGAGCATTCCTCGGCGACTTCGGCCATCGTGCCGTGCACGACTTCGAGTTGGCCGAGGCGCGCTACCAGGACGATCCACA
>JAYUCN010000331.1:0-5016 GCA_043740335.1 Planctomycetota bacterium | reverse complement strand
GGCAGGTGCGCGCAAGGCATCGCGATATGGCGTCGGCGTACCCTTGAACCCGCTGCTGCTCGGACTCGATGTGTTTTGGCAGTGGGGCGTGTTCGAATGGAGCCCGCGCGGGCCGATTGGCGCGGTCACCCGAGGGGTACGCACGCGCGTCGTGCAGTGACCACGCGCATGGTCAGCCGTTGCCAGGGTCGATCGTGTTACCAGCAGCGGTTCAGCGTGGCACGGCCATCTGCTCCGACCCGTCTACGCTCCTGGCGTCCCGGCCGCATCTGACCTATCCTCGCGCCTTGCGCGCTGGCCCATCCCTGGACCGAAGGCGCGCTGGCAAGCGGACTACGGCCACACCGGGCGATGCGCCGATGTTGGACGTGGCCGGTCGCCGTTCCGCGAGAGAACCTGATGACGAGCAAAGAACCGAAGGAACCCGGCGAGGGTGAACCGCGCGGCAGGAAGCCGCGTGGCATGGGCGGGGTGATCCTGATCCTCGCGCTGCTGATGGCGCTGTTCCTGGTCGTGTCGAGTTCGGGCCGCGAAGGCCAGAGCTCCGTGCACGCCTTCTACAGCTTCCTGCTGAACGGTCGCATCGAGAAGATGACCGTGTCCGACGGGGTCGTCACAGCCGACGTGCGGCGCGAGAAGGACAACACCACCTTCCAGAGCGAAGCCGTCGTGCGCGATTTCCTGCGCAGCGAGGGACAGAACGAGATCGATCTCTACAGCACCCTCGCCGTCCAGCGCCTCGACGCCGTGACCTACGCGCAGCCCGGCGGGACGGCGCGGTTCCTCGACGACCTCGGCAAGCACAGCATCACCGTGCATCGGTCCTTCCTCGTCGAAGAGAGCGAAGGCAAGCCGCCGTCGACGACAACGGCGCGGCGCGACGACGGGCGCCACGAAGGCACCTACCTGACGGCGCTGCTGCAGCGCGACTCGAAGGTGCTGTACGTGCGACTCGATGCGCCGGCATCGAGTGCGGAGCCATCGCTGCAGGCCGTCACCGAGGCGCTGCAGGGGAAGGGCGTGCCCTTGCGCACGTTCCATCTCTCGCTCGGCGCCACCGACTTCCGCATCAGCGAGCCGAACACGGCCCTCATCTACATCCTCGGCACGGTCGGCCCCTGGCTGCTCGTGCTGGCGATCGTCTGGTTCTTCATCCTGCGCCAGATGCGCTCGCCGGGCGGTACCGGCGGGGTGCTGAGCTTCGGCCGCAGCCGCGCCTCGCTCTACACGAAGGAGAACCGCACCAACATCACGTTCGACGACGTCGCCGGCATGGAGGAAGCGAAGGCCGAGGTGCGCGAGATCATCGAGTTCTTGAAGAACCCGGCCAAGTTCGCGCGCCTGGGCGGCTCGATCCCGCGCGGGGTGCTGCTGGTCGGCTC
Organism: Planctomycetota bacterium; assembly: GCA_043740335.1. GTDB lineage: Bacteria > Planctomycetota > UBA1135 > UBA1135 > UBA2386 > DASVAL01. The sequence continues at coordinate 3,634 of JAYUCN010000331.1, read as the reverse complement.
CCCGGGCACGGGCAAGACGCTGCTCGCGAAGGCGATCGCCGGCGAGGCCGAAGTGCCGTTCTTCTCGATCTCGGGCAGTGACTTCGTCGAGATGTTCGTCGGTGTCGGTGCGAGCCGCGTGCGCGACCTGTTCAAACAGGCGCGCGAAGCGAGCCCGTGCATCGTCTTCCTCGACGAGATCGACGCCGTCGGTCGCAAGCGCGGTACGGGCATGGGCGGCGGCCACGACGAACGCGAACAGACGCTCAACGCGATCCTCGTCGAGATGGACGGTTTCGACAGCGACCGGGGCATCATCCTGATCGGTGCGACCAACCGCCCCGACGTGCTCGATCCGGCCCTGCTGCGGCCGGGCCGCTTCGACCGCCAGGTCGTCATCGACAAGCCGGACGTCAAGGGCCGCGAGGCGATCCTCAAGGTGCACGCGCGCAAGGTGAAGATGGCGGGCTACGTCGACCTCCAGGTCATCGCCAAGGCGACGGCGGGCTTCTCAGGCGCCGAGCTGGCCGCGGTCATCAACGAGGCGGCGATCCTCGCGGCGATGAAGAACAAGGATGCGGTCGACATGTCCGACCTCGAGGAGGGTCGCGACCGCGTGCGCTGGGGCCGCGAGAAGCGCAGCCGCGCCATCGAGGAGGAGGACAAGAAGGTCACCGCCTACCACGAGGCGGGTCACTCCATCGTGTCGATCCTGACGCCAGACCAGGACCCCGTGCACAAGGCCACGATCGTGTCGCGCGGCCGGGCCCTCGGTGCCACGCTGTCGCTGCCCGAGAAGGACGACTACAACCACTGGAAGAAGAAGCTGCTGGGCCGCATCGCCGTCTGCTTCGGCGGTCGCATCGCCGAGGAACTCGTGTTCGGCGACGTCTCGGCCGGCGCGCAGAACGACATCGAGCAGGCCACCAACCTCGCGCGCGTGATGGTCTGCGAGCTCGGCATGAGCCCCAAGGTCGGCCCGATCAAGTACACCGCGGACGACGAGAATCCGTTCCTCGGCCACGAGTTCCGGCTCGGTAGCAACGTGTCGGAACGCACGCGCGAACTGCTCGATGAAGAGATCAAGCGCATCCTCGACGAGCAGTACCGGGCGGCGACGACGCTGCTGAAGGACCACCGCACGATGCTCGACAAGGTCGCCGCGGCGCTGTTGAAGCACGAGACCCTGACCGGCGACGAGATCGGCGCCATCCTGCGCGGCGACGACCTCGACGAGTTCCGGGCGGCGCAGGTTCGCCAGCAGCAGTCGGTGGAACGTGCGGGCAAGCGGCCCGAGGCCAGTGTCCGTCCGGTGACGGACACGGCCGTCACCGAGAAGAAGCCCGACGTCGGATTGTCGGGGGCCTGATTGTCGGGTGCCTGACGCGGGCCAGTTCGCGAGCGGATCGACCAACGCATGATCGCCGAGCCAGAAGCCAGCACGACGCTCGTGGGCGACGCGTCGCTCGACAGTCCCCTGGGCGTGGTGAAGATGGTGATCGAGATGGCGGTGTTCGCCGTCCTCATCTACATCGTGCTGCGCTTCCTGCTGGAGACGCGCGGCTCGGGCATCATCCGCGGTCTGGCACTCCTGCTGCTGCTCGGGGTCACGGCCTTCGTGATCCTGATCCAGACCTTCCAGCTCGACCGGCTGGCGTGGCTCGTCAATGCCGTGGCGCCGTCCGTCGTGCTCGGCCTCGTCGTCGTGTTCCACCCCGAGATCCGCCGCGCCATCGTGCACCTCGGCGACGCGCCGATCTTCGGACGGTTCTTCCGGCAGGACACCAGGATCGTGCCGCGCCTGCTGCGGGCCGTCGCCCGCATGAGCAAGGAGCGCATCGGCGCCCTCATCGCGATCGAAGGCGAAGCGTCCCTGTCGGAACTGACGGCGAACGGCATCACCATCGACGCCGAGCTCAACTCCTACCTCATCGAGTCGATCTTCTTCCCGAAGAGCGCCCTGCACGACGGCGGCGTGGTCGTGCGCGACGACCGCATCGTCGCGGCGTCCTGCCTGTTCCCCCTGAGCCAGAATCCGGACGTCGACAAGCGGCTCGGCACGCGGCATCGCGCGGCACTCGGCTTGTCCGAAGAGACCGACGCGCTCGTGCTCGTGGTCAGCGAGGAGACCGGCAAGATCTCGACGGCGCGCGGCGGCACTCTGGACTTCGACCTCACGCTCGAACAACTCGAACAGCAGCTCGACGAGAGGCTGGGGCGGAAGCAGCCGGCATGAGAACCGAGCAGCGCAGGGCACGTGGATTCTTCGGCGCCTTGGTGGCAGATCCCTATCGCAAGCTGGCCGCGCTGGCGCTCGCGGTGGGCCTCTGGTTCTTCATCAACGCCCAGATCACGAACGCACACTCCCTCTGGATCTCCCTCGTGGCGGTCGGTACGCAACGCGCCGCGAGCGAGGGGGGAGATCGCCTGGCGGTCGTACTGCCGACCGACCTCGTGGTGCCGAAGCGATTCATGGACGCGGATCGACCCATCGACCGGGTCGAAGTCGTGCTGAGCGGGCCGCGGTTCCTCATCGACCGGATCAAGAAGGAGAAGAATCCGCTCAACCTCGAGATCACGAAGTTCCGCACCCTCGACGATTGGCAAACGCGCACGAGCATCGAGTTCACGGCGGCCGACATCCGCGGCGAGCGCGCGCTGCAGGACCTCGACATCGAGTTGCGTCCGAGCCGCATCCGGCTCGAGGTGCAGAGAGTCGACGAGGACCGGCTGCCGCTGTCGCTCGAGGTCGTGGACCTCCAGGAAGACCAGCTGGGCAAGCGCCTGCGCCGCGAGACCGCGGGGTTCTCGCCCGAAACGGCGCGCATCCTCGGGCCGGCGAGCGGCATCGAGCAGTGGAAGGCCCGCGGCGGCAAGCGGCTGCGCGCGACCATCAAGAGCGTCGGCAACGAACGGCAGGTCTCCGCGAGCCTCGAACTGGTCGGCGGCGCCGAACTCGGCCTGCGCCTGGCCGAGATCCCGGTCCTGACCATGCAGGTCCTGCCCCAGACGCGCGTCTTCGAACTCGAACTGCCGATCGTCGTCGACGACCTGGCCCTGGCCCCCGAACAACGCGGCCAGTACCAGCCCGAGGCCCGTTCGCGCATCGTGCGCATCCTGGCCGGCGGTGCCTTGACTTCGACGCTCGTCTCGCTGAGCGAGGATTCCGACAAGCGCCGCCTGCCCGAGTGGGCTGCCGCCAACCTGCGCCTGCACGTGCACATTCCGCGGCTCGAAGCGGGGGCCGCCTACGGCAACGAGATCGATGTGCAGGCGCGGCTCCTGCTGCTCGGCAAGCTCCAAACGAACGTCGAGCGCACCGAGTGCTTGCTCGACGAACCCGTCGTGGTCAAGCTGCGCAAGAACCCATGAGCACGATCGAACCGCCGCAGTTCGGCACCGACGGCCTGCGCGGCCGCGCCGGCGAGTCGCCGATGGATCCCGAGACCCTGCGGGCGGTCGGGGCAGCACTGGGGATCCTGTTGCAGCGCCGCGGTCCGGCGCAGAAGCGCGTGTTCGTCGGCAACGATGGTCGTGACTCGGCGCCCTGGATCCTGGAGGCGCTGGCGCAAGGGCTCGCTGCTTGCGAAGTCAGTGTCGCCGACGTCGGCCTCTGCACCACGCCGGCGCTCGCGTTCCTCACGCGTTCGCAGGC
>JAYUCN010000330.1:0-2034 GCA_043740335.1 Planctomycetota bacterium | reverse complement strand
GGTGCAGGAAGGCGTTGAGTACGCCGTGATCGTCGATGCCGACCATGCGATCAGAACCTCATGAGCAGGGTGTCAGTCGTGCGCAGGTTGATCGGCAGGAACGCCGGCACGCACATGGGGCCGTACGGCAGCGCCACGAACTCGATGCCCTGGAAGGCCAGTTCGACCCCGACGAGCGACTGACAGTTGGGGAGCGAGTAGGTCGCACTCTGCTTGCCGAAGTCGATGACGATCGGATCCACGCCGAGCGCGCACGAGTTTGCGCCGCAGAGCGGGATCGAACCGGGCAGGGGCAGGCCCGCGACGAATGCCGGCAGCGACATCGGCAGGCATTCGAACTGCACCGTGAACGGCGCGCCGAGCACAGGTTCGCCGGTCCGGGCGATGGTCGGCTGGTAGATCCCGCCACAGCCCGTTGCCATGATCGTCACGAATCCAGTGGACGTCACCGGCACCGTGCCGAAGTGCTTGGCGATACCAGCGGACGGGGCGGGGCCCCCGAACAACTGTCCGCCGACCAGCAGGGACGGTGGCTCGACGCCGGGGCCGTCCTCGTCGAAGGCCAGGAGGCACTCGGCCGACGGTGCCCAGAAGGGCAGGGACGTGGTGTTCCACGTGGTGAGGTCGAGGCGGTACTGGCCGCTCGAGCAGGACAGGTAGGCATCGCGCTGCCGCGGCAAGGTCGGATCCGAGCCGTCCTCGAAGCCGGCGATCGCGAAGAACGGTTGCTGCGCAGGAGACCACGGCGTCAACCAGTAGCCACCGGTCCAGACCGCGAGCCCCGGCGTCGGCAAGACCATGCCCCACACCGAGAAGAAGGTGCCGCCGACGCACAGGTACTCCTGTGTCGTGTTGCCGCACGTCCCGATCGGAATCGCCTCGAGGGCGAGGACCTGGCCGCCAAAGTCGACGCCGCCGGCGAGTTCCGTCCACGCGAAACCGTTCCAGATCGCGAGACCACGCAAAAGGACCGGGTAACCGCCCAACGGGAACGCGTACTGGAACAGACCGCCAGCGACGAGTTGCCCGCCATAGACCTCGAGCGCGGCGACGCGGTTGTCGAAGCCGCCACCCATCGCCGACCAACCGCCCTGGAAGCGCGCGATGTGGTTGACGGAGAGCGCACCCGCGGTCGTGAAGTCGCCACCGGCAACGAGCGACGGGCCGAAGCTCGCGAGCGAGTAGACGCCACCGCCCTGCAGACCAGTGCCCACGGGGAACCAGTCCATGCTGTTGCCGTTGCAAACCATGCGCTTGACGCCCCCCGGGAACAGGCCACCCGCATAGAGCTGCCCACCGTGCACGCAGAGTGCACGCACTTCGCCGAAGAGCCCGGTGCCGAGTTCCTCCCAGCCAACGCCGTTCCATACGGCGACGTTGTTGGCCGGCCGGCCGCCGATCTTCTGGAACCTGCCAGCGACGTAGAGGCGCTTCTCGTGGGACCCCGGACCGTCGTCGTCGAACTCGGCCATCGCGAACACACTCTCGTTGCCGAACCACTCGATGCCGTTGCCGCCCAAGAACGGCGCCGACTGGCCGAAGCCGTGCGCGATGCCGAGCCCGCTGTAGAGCCGCAGTTCGACCGCCGTGCGCATGACGTCGGGCAACGGCCCGATGTTCTGTGTCGCCGCGGTCGCGCCCGTCTGCGGCGTACTGCTGCGACGCAGCGCCGCGCGCAGGTCGCGCGGGGTCAGGTAGAACGAGTTCCGCTCGAAGTGCAGCGACTGCACGAGTCCGCAGACTCCGGCGATGATCGCCGAAGCGCTCGACGTGCCACCGAAGACGTCTGTGTAGCTGCCATAGCTCGTCGTGGTGACCCTGTCGCCCCAGCCCTGCAGGTCGAGCGTCTCGCCGTAGTTCGAGAACGGCAGCCGCTCTCGTGCCAGGAACGTAGGCTGGGGTAGGGAAGGGCACGAGTAGGGACCCGGTGCCGGCGCCGCACCTGCACCGACCATCAAGGCGCCGGAGTCATGCGCCGCCGAGAACCAGCCGCCATAGTCGACGTGGTCGAGGTTCTCCGAACCATTGCCCGCC
>JAYUCN010000329.1:0-5020 GCA_043740335.1 Planctomycetota bacterium | reverse complement strand
GCCGTGGTGGTGCTCGATCGGCCGAACCCGATCGACGGGTGGCGCATCGAGGGGCCGATGAGCGACGAAGCCGTGCTCGGCTTCACGAGCTACCTGCGCATGCCGATCCGCCACGGACTGACCATCGGCGAGCTGGCCCGCCTGTTCAACGGCGAGCGCAAGATCGGCGCGAAGCTTCATGTAGTGAAGGTCGAGAACTGGAAGCGCGACGAACTCTTCGACCGCACTGGCCTCGTTTGGCGCAACCCGTCGCCGAACATGCGCAGCCTCACGCAGGCCCTGCTCTATCCGGGCATCGGCCTGCTCGAGACCACGAACCTGTCGGTCGGTCGCGGCACCGACACGCCGTTCGAAGTGCTCGGCGCGCCGTGGTGCGACGGTGTCCGCCTCGCGGCCACGCTGCGCCAGGCTGAACTGCCGGGCGTCACGTTCGTGCCCGTCCACTTCACGCCGACCGCGAGCAGGTTCCGCGGCGAGTCGTGCAGCGGCATCAACGTCGTCATCACCGACTGGCGCACGTTCGAACCCGTGCGCACGGGCATCCACATCGCCACGGCACTGCGCGCACGACACGAGAAGCAGTGGGACACGACGAAGCTCGACGCGCTGCTCAAGCACGACGCGAGCTACCGCGCGATCCTCGCGGGCGAACGCGCCGACACGATCGTCGCCTCCTGGCAGAAGGACCTCGACCTGTTCCGCATGCGGCGCCAACCGTTCCTGCTCTACGAGTGACGGCATGACGCCCACCGTGTCCATCGGCCTCGAAGTCGCGTGCACGACACCGCCCGAACTACTGCGGAGCACGCGCGCGTTCGGCCTGCTCGCCAACCAGGCGTCCGTCGACGGCTCGTTCCGGCACGCCGCCGACGTCTTGCATGAGCACTTCCCGGGCAAGCTGAAGGCACTGTTCGGTCCCCAGCACGGCCTGTGGTCGATGCAGCAGGACAACATGGTCGAGACCGGCCATGCGATGCACGCCCGTCTGCATGTGCCCGTGCACAGCCTGTACTCGGACACGCGCCAGCCAACGCCGCAGATGCTGGACGGTCTCGACCTGCTCGTCGTCGACCTCCAGGATGTCGGCACGCGCGTCTACACGTACGTCTGGACGCTGACGCACTGCCTCGAGGCCTGCGCGCAGAAGGGCATCCCCGTGCTCGTGCTCGACCGCCCCAATCCGCTCGGTGGCGCCATCGCCGAAGGACCATCGCTCGATCTTCGCTTTACGAGCTTCGTCGGCCGCGCTGCGCTACCGATGCGGCACGGACTCACGCTCGGCGAGCTCGCGCAGTTCTGCAACGACAGCATGCGCCTCGGCGCCGAAGTGCACGTGGTCCCCATGCAAGGCTGGCGGCGCAGCATGCTGTGGCCCGCCACCGGCCGCACGTGGGTGCCGCCGTCGCCGAACCTGCCGCGCTGGGAAGGTGCTTTCGTCTATCCGGGTCAAGTGCTGCTCGAGGGCAGCAACCTCAGCGAGGGCCGCGGCACGACGACGCCGTTCGAACAGTTCGGAGCACCCTTCGTCGACCCGTGGCAACTGCTGTCCTTGGCCGCAACCAAGAACCTCCAGGGCGTGGCCCTGCGCCCCGTGCAGTTCGAACCGACGTTCCAGAAGTGGCAGGGCAAGTCGTGCGGCGGTCTCTGCCTGCACACGACCGACGCTCTGGCGTTCCGTCCCCTGCGCACGACGCTGGCCCTGTTGCGCGCCGTGCACGAACTCTGGCCGCGCGACTTCGCGTGGCAACAACCTCCCTACGAGTACGAAACGGTGAAGATGCCGATCGACATCCTCGCCGGCACCGACTCGGTGCGCGCCTTCGTCGAGGGCGAACGATCGTGGACCCAGCTCGACGCGCTGGCCGCGGCCCCCGGTGATTGGTGGCAGCGCGTGCGCCGGTTCCTGCTCTATTGAACTCTTGAATGCCGTGGCCGAACTGCCCAACCACCCACGCGGCACCACGGTGCTCCTGGTTCTGCTCGCGGCCACGCCCGGTCTCGTGCTCGCGGCGCTGCAGGCGGCATGGCCGTGGCCGTTCTTCTCCGACGATGCGTTCATTTCTCTGCGCTACGCGGAACGACTGCTGGCCGGCGACGGGCTCACGTGGACCGATGGCGAACGCGTCGAAGGCTACAGCAACCTGCTGTGGGTGCTCGCGTGCGCGGGACTCGGCGCGCTGGGCCTCGACCTCGTGACCGCGGCACGCCTGCTCGGGGCGCTGTGCACCGCCAATGCACTCTGGTGCCTCGCGCACGCGACGGCGCCAACCAATGCGCGCGGCGTGTTGCTCGCCAGCATCGCGCCGCTGCTCGTCGCGTCGACACAAACGGTGCTGGCCTGGACACTCGGCGGCCTCGAAGGCCCGATGGTGATGTGGTGGCTGGCGTGGGGATTCGGCGGACTCGTTCGCGAACTCGCCGACGAACGCGATCCGGCTCGATGGAGCAACAGCACCCTGCTGTGCCACGGCGTGCCGTTCGCGCTCCTGTGCCTCACGCGACCCGATGGTCCGCTGTGGACCGCGAGCGTCGGCGTTGCCCTCGCCATCGCCGCGCTGCGCGCGGGTCCCACCACGATGTGCAAGCAGGTGGGCTGGTTCGCGCTCGTGCCGATCGCTGCCGGGCTCGGTCAGTTGGCGTTCCGCCTCGCCTACTACGGCGACCTCGTGCCGAACACGGCGCACGTGAAGGCCGGGTTCGACCCGGGTGCCATGGCAGCCGGCTTCGACTACGTGGTGTCTGCGCTGTCGGTGCTGCAGGGACTCGCCTGGTTGGCCCTGCTCGGTCTCGTGTTGCGGATCGTGCGCACGACCGGGCGCGCGCAAGCACTCGTGTGCAGCCTGCCGATCGTGCTCTGGCTCGCGTATTTGATCGCAATCGGCGGCGATCACTTCCCCGGTCGTCGGCTCATGCACGGCGCACTCGTGCCGATGGCGTTGCTCGCCGCTGTCGGCATGCGGCAATTCGCCACGACGACCGTGCGCGTCGCGGTCGCGACCGTGCTCGGACTCGCGGGCACCACTGCGAACCTCGTCCTCGCGCGCACCGACGCACAGAGTCACGAAGTTCGTGGCGAGACATGGGAATGGCGCGGCAAGGTGCTCGGCGAGGTGCTGGGCGCGGCGTTCCACACCGAACGACCGCGCCTCGCCGTCGACGCCGCCGGTGCGCTGCCGTTCTACTCGCGGCTAGAAGCCCTCGACCTGCTCGGCCTCTGCGACCGCACGATCGCTTTGACGCCGATGCCGGGTTGGCTGCACACGGTGAAGTCCGGTACGCCGCTGCCACCCGGCCACCTGCGCGGCAACGGGCGCTACGTCATGGACGAAGCACCCGACCTCATGCTGTTCGGGCCACCACCGGGTCTGCCGCTGCCCGTCTTCGTCAGCGCCGCCGAGTTCGAAGACGACCCGCGCTTCCTGCGCGGCTACCGCTGCGTGCTCGTCGACACGGGCCCGCGCTTGGTGCTGCCCGGCCGCGTCGAGTCGATCACAGCCCCGTTGTGGGTGCGGCTCTTTGGCCGCGCGGGCGTGCGCGCCAGCGACGACCGCATCGAGATCCCCGCCTGGCTCTTCGGCGCCTTCGCGCTGCGCGAACCCGTCATCCGCCGCCACCAACCGCCGACCGCCGATGCGGCCGCCGAGCAACGCGTCGAAGCACAGCTCGCCGAAGCTGCCCGCTGGTACGCCGAACGCAGCGCCGTGGCCGTGCCGAGCGCGGCGGGCTCGCTCCAGCTCGAACTGCGCTCGGGACCATCGGCAGCGTTCTCGTTGCACGTGCCGCCAGGGCGTTGGCACATCGAAGTCGAGCCGAAAGGCGGTCACGCCGAAGTCGACATCGCCGGCTTCGCCGCCGATCCGTCCGGGTCCTTCGTCGTGCCGGAGCCGGGTCACGACGTCGTGGCGTCCCTGCGCGCGGGTGCGGCAGCGACGCTGCCGCTGGTCGTGCAGCGCGTCGTGTTCGTGCGCGGTCCTCGCTGACGGGGCGCGGTTGGCCATCCACCAAGGATCCGCTGCGGCGTACGAACCAACCGTCATTCCGTTCCCTGCTACAGCACTCAAGGCCCGTCGACACGGAGGCTCCCTTCGTGTTCGATTGCGAGATCGGCCCGTCTCGAAACCAACTCATGAACATGTTCTCCATCGTCGCCAGGTTCCTGCCCCTTGCGTCCCTCAGCTTCGCGACCTTGGCCACTGCCCAAGGCCCGCTGACCTTCGGCAACCTCGTCGTAGTGCGTGTCGGCGACGGCGCAGCGGCCCTCACGAACGCCGCGACGGCGACCTTCCTCGATGAGTACACCCCGGCGGGCGTGTTCGTGCAGACGATCCCCATGCCGACGGCCGTCGCCGGCTTGAACCAGCCCTGCACGAACTCGGGCACGGCGACGTCCGAGGCCTTCCTGACCACCTCGTCGAACGGTTTCTACCTGCTGCTCGGCGGCTACGGCGTGGTGCCGGGCACGACGACTCCGACCGGCATTGCCGCGAGTCTGAACCCACCCGTGAACCGCGTCATCGCGCGCATCGACACCCTCGGCACGGTCGACACGACGACCTCGCTCGGTGATGCCTTCTCCGCGCGCAACATCCGCAGCGTCGCGAGCGACAACGGTTCGCGCTTCTGGACGACGGGCAGCAGTGAGGGCATCCGCTTCGTCGCCAACCTCGGCGACACCACGTCGCTCGCCATCTGCCTGACGCCGCTGAACAACCGCGTGGCCAACATCTACAACGGCCAGCTCTACTGCTCGTCCTCATCGGCGGGGTTCTTCGGCGTATCGACCGTGGGCACGGGCGTGCCGACCGGCACCGGTCAGGCCTCGACGACGCTGAACGGCTTCCCGCTGCTCACCGGGCCGTCGAACTACGACTACTTCTTCGCGAATCCGAACACGGTCTACGTCGCGGACGACCGCGCCACCGGCGTCGGCGGCATCCAGAAGTGGACCCAAGCCGGCGGCCTCTGGTCGCTCCAGTACACGCTGGCCCTGAACGCGACCACCGGCTGCCGCGGCCTCACG
>JAYUCN010000328.1:0-2036 GCA_043740335.1 Planctomycetota bacterium | reverse complement strand
CCACTCGACCGTCGCGAGGTTGCCGCCCCCGATCGCGATCGAAGCGACGGCTACCGGCATCACGGTGCGCGGTGCGGGCGCCGAACTCGTGCTCGATCGACACAACATGGGGCAATGCGTCGGGTCGGTTCGGTCTCTACGCCACGAACGACGGCAAGGAACCGGTCGCGATCGAGCTGCGCGCGTTCCAGGTGCCGCCGTAGCGACGGAGCAGAAGGCTGCGCCGGGTTCGGAACGATCCTCCGCACCGCGTTCGAACTGGTCCTCGCACGGCGTGCAACTCTTTGGCGAATTCCTGCCACCGCTGGCTCGTTCGTGCCCCATTGCCGGCGGTGCGCGTCGCACCACAGAGGAGAACCGGAGTGTTACCATGCCCACGATGCGCCGACCGTCCGTCACCACCGCCGACCAGTTGCTCGAGCTGCACGATCCGCCCTGGCGGCACGAACTCGTGCGCGGGGAGCTGCGCACCATGAGCCCCGCTGGTCACTGGCATGGCGACGTGTGTTCGGTGCTGGACCGCCTGCTCAGCACCTACGTGCACGAGAACAAGCTCGGCAAGGTCTACGTCAACGACACGGGGTTCGTGCTCGCGCGCAAGCCGGACACCGTTCTCGCACCGGACCTCGCGTTCGTGCGGCGCGGCCGGCTGCCGAAGACACGCAACGGATTCTTCGTCGGGCCACCCGACCTCGCGATCGAAGTCCGTTCCCCGGGCGATTCGCGGCGAAGCGTGCGCGAGAAGGCGCAGGAGTGGCTGGCGCATGGCACGTCCTGCGTGTGGATCGTGGACCCCAGGAAGCAGATGGTCACCATCATGGAGCCGCTGCGTGACGCGCGAGAGCTGGCAGGTGATGACGAGCTGACTGGCGGCGCCCTGGTGCCAGGGTTCGCAGTATCGCTGCGCACGATCTTCGCTGACTGAGCCGGATTGGCTGCGGAAGGAGAACATGAACTGGTTCGAACGCCTGACGGGAGTGGAGGAGACTTCGCCGGAGGCCGTCCGCGCACGGTTGGTCCTCGATGGCGAACAGCTGATCTCGCGCGCGAACGGCAGGACGTTCCGCCACGGTGTACTCGCGACACCGAGCCTCGCCGAGCTGCGGCAACGGGCAACCGACACGACGCCTCCGGCCGGCCGACTGCGAGTCCGCGAAGTGATCGCCGATGTCGCGACGCTGCACTCGGCACCCGCGAACGCTGGCGCGCTGTTCCAGGTCGCATCGCAGTTCAACCTGCTCGAAATGGTCGACCCCCACGTCACGCCGGAAGACGGCATCGGCTGCTACGAGCACGACCACACCCAGGGGCCCGCGTGCGCCATCGCCGCGGGCGCTGCCACCATCTACCGCAACTACTTCGTGCCGGTGGCGGGGACGCCGGGCCAGACGGCTGATCGGCAACTCGATTGCCTTCTGGATCTCGGCGCCGCACTCGGCAATACCGGCGAGCGGCTGTGGCGGATGCAGAACGGCTACGCGCTGGCGACCCGGACTGGCCTGACCGAGATCAGTGCACGCCTGCACAGCGCTTCGGCGAGCGAACGCGACGCATTGCGTGGCCTGCTGCGCATCGGCGTGCACACCAACGCGCAGGTCACGCTTGGCAACGCGAACCACACGGTGACCCAGGTGTTCTGCTCGGCGCTGCCGGTCGCGCATCCGTATTCCAGCCTGCCCGCCGCGATGTGGGCCGAGTTCGCCCGCCTCGTGCTCGAAGCTGCATACGAAGCCACCTTGCTGGTCTCGCGCGAGAACGTCGCGAAGACGGGCCATCGAAGCGCCTACCTCACCCTGCTCGGTGGCGGCGCCTTCGGCAATGAGATCGAGTGGATCCTGGCTGCGGCCGAGTGGGCCATTTCCAGACACCGCAACCAGGATCTCGACGTGGTCTTCGTCAGCTACCGATCGTCGCGGCCGGAGGTGCAGCGATGGGTGGGCAAGATGGCTTGAGCAACCGCTGCGCGCGCCTTTCCACGCTGCCATGCCAGCCCCCGCGTCGCTATCCTGTTCGCCCCCCGCGGTCCGGCAACCCCC
>JAYUCN010000327.1:0-5025 GCA_043740335.1 Planctomycetota bacterium | reverse complement strand
CTCGGTTGCGGTGACGCGGACGGGAGCGTCTCGCTCGCTGACGATCGCCCAGATTGCACCATCGACGAGGCCGAGGAACTGGTTCGGCACCCGCGTCGAGAACAGGCTCGATGGTGCTCGCGGCATCGAGGCGGTGACGTTGACCGCGGCGCTCGTGCCAGGCAGTCGCCACCAATCCCATCGCCGCGGCTTGCTTGGTGTCGCAGCACTGGCATCCGCATCGCGCGCGCGGGCGAGCAGATGTCCAGCCGCCGTCCACAGGGCGGTGTCGATCGTCATCCCCGCTGGCGTCACATCACGCACCTCGCCGTCGGTCGCCGACACGACGAGCGCGAGGCGCTGCCGGCTCTGCTTGTCCGGGTCGGCAAGCTCGGAGACCGCGAAGCTGCGGCTGTCAGAGGACCAACCGAGCAGTTGTCCTTCGACGTGTTCGCGGCGCGCGTCGAGGGCGGCCCAGACCACCGGCGTCGTTCGATCGAGGGAGACCGTTCCCGCGCGGAACGTTCGTGTCTCTGCCTTGATCGGTCGATCGGCGCGCATCTCGACCGTGCCGGTGATGGCGAGCACCGCGGCGCTGCGCAGATCAGGCGAGACCGACACCTGCATGTGCAGGTTGAGATCCCACAGGTCCCACTTCGGCAGGTCGGCCACCGTGCGGCTCGTGTGGTCGGCGACGTCGATGCGCTGCAAGGACACGGTCGGCAGCGGCGCCGAAGCGCCGCCGCTCTCGAGGATGCTCGCCGTCGGCTCGGTACCCTTCTTCCATTTCTCCCAGGCGCGTGTGGCGTCACCGACCCCGCGGCGCCAGTACAGCACCTGCTCGTCCGCGGCCTGGCCCGCTGGCAGGAACGTCGCGAGCAGCGTCGTCTCGTTCCACCACGCGAAGGAGGTCGTCGACCGTGCGGGCGTCTGCCACTCGACCTGGAGATAGATGCCGCGCGCGTCGAGGCGCGTCAGCGCGCCGGTGCCAGCGTCCCACACGTAGAGTCGGATGTTGTTGCCGCCGGGCGGCTCGCCGGGGTCCGGCTTCGTCGAGACGAACGCAAGGTGGTGCCCGGTCGGCGACCAGCGCGGCAACCAGGACGTGCTCGAGTCGATTGCGCCGTTCGTGAGGTTGCGCTTCTCGCCGGTGCGGCGGTGGATCAACCACACGTCGCCGGCACCCTTGTAGTTGCAGGTCGGGCAGCCGTTCGTGAGTCCCGGCCGCGTCACGGTGGCCGCGATCCAGGCGCCATCGGGGGAGACGGTGAGGTCGCCGAGCTCGCTGAGCGTGAAGAGGTCGTCGACCTGCATTGGCCGGCGTTGCACAGCGACCGGGTCTTGAGCTGCCGGCGACGACGTCGCGCTCGTCTGCATCAGCCTGTCGTCGAGAGGGAGGAACGCAGCCAGGTAGAGCAGCATCGTCATGGCGTTGGGCCTCACATGCGGGGTGATCGGCGCGTCGGCAGTGACGGCAGTCTTCAGTGCTTCAGCACCGCAGGCGGCACCGGCGTGAACGGTTTGCCCGGCAGCGCCCAACGCAGGCTCAGATCGGCGCCGCCGGTCTGGTTGAACCAGACCACCTCGATGCCGTGCAGTCCCTTCGCGAGCGCGATCGCACCCTGCTTCTCGACGGTGCTGTGCAGGCCGTCGTTGTCGACCACGAGTGTGCCGTCGACCCAGAGCTTGCTGCCGTCGTCGCTCGCGAGTGCCCAGCGATAGAGCTCGCTCTCGGGCGCGTCGACGAAGCCGAGGAAGCGCATCGCGACGTGGTCGCCGGGGTTCTTGGCGAAGCCGACCGTCGGCGACACCGAACTCGCCGTCGCCTGCAGGTTCGTGCGGTCGTCGGGGATCGACTTCCAGTCGAGGGCGAACTGTTCGACGCGCAGGCCAGGTCCTTGCGCGAGCGCCTTCACGGGCGGCAGCGGGTCGGCCTTCGTGAACCGACGCTCGGCGATGCCGCTCACGAGCGCCTTCAGATGGAAGCTGCCAGCCTTGAGCGTCGCGGTCTCGCGCACGGCGATCGGCCCTTCGGCGCGCGGTGACGCCATCGTCGGGTCGCCACCGTCGAGTGTGTAGTGCACCTCGAGTTGCGGGCTCGAGGTCGCGACCGCGACCTCGAGGCCAGTGACGAACTGATCCGCCTCGGCCGTGATCACCGGCGTCTTGTAGACGATCGGTGCGCCCTCGACCTCGAGCACGATGACCGTCGCGATCGGGTCCGGCGCCTTCACCGGCAACGCCACGTGCACGGACGTGCCGACGCGGCGCACCGCGAGCGGCTGGTCGGGGGCGGCGAGCAGGAACGCGCGCTTCGCCGGACTGCCGAGCCCCGGCAGCACGAGTTCGCCCGTCGTCGGCCAGTCGAAGACGTGCAGGTAGAGACGGCTCGTGCCCGCAGCCGTGCGCACCGTGCAGCGTCCGAACGGCAGTGCATCGAACACGCTCGCCGTCGTGCCGGAGATCGCTTCGCCGTTCGTCTTCATCCAGGCACCGATCTGTGCCAACCGTTCCACGGCGGCCGGCGGGAACGTGCCATCCGCGCGCGGCCCGATGTTGAGCAGGTAGTTGCCGCCCTTGCTCGCGATGTCGACGAGGTTGTGCAGCAGCTCCTTCGTCGACTTCCATTGCGTGTCGGCTTCGTTCCAGCCCCAGTGCGCGTTCATCGTCATGCACGATTCCCAATCCACACCCGCCAACCCCGTCGCCGGAATCTCCTGCTCGGGCGTCGCGAAGTCACCGACCGCTTCGCTGCTCGCGGAGAACCCGCCCATGCCGCCGCGGTGCACGTCGACGCGGTTGTTGACGATCATCGCGGGTGCGAGCTTGCGGCACAGCTCGAACAGGCGCAGGCCGCGCTCGTGGTTCCACGTGCTCTCCCATTCGCCGTCGAACCACAGCACACCGGGGTGGTAGCGCTGGATGACCTCGGTGACCTGCGCGTGCAGGTAGCGTTCGAAGCGTTCGAAGGAAGCACCCGCGGCCGGCCGCGTCGCCGCCTCCCACGGCCTTCGCGGCAGGTAGTCCGGGTGATGCCAGTCCATGATCGAGTGGTAGGTGCAGAAGCGCACGCCGCGGCGTTCGCACGCGGCGGACAGTTCGCGCAGGATGTCGCGGCCGAAGGGCGTCTTGCCGACGTTCCAATCGCCCTCCTTGCTGGGAAACAGGCCGAAGCCGTCGTGGTGCTTGCTCGTGATGACGAGGTACTTCATGCCCGCGTCGGCGGCCATCTTCGCCCAGGCATCGGCGTCGAAGTGCACGGGGTTCCACTGCGCCTGGAACTGCTCGTAGGTGTCGACCGGGATGTGCGCCGAGTCGCGGATCCACTCGCCGTGGCCCGTGTTGCCGTTCCACTTGCCGGCGGGAATCGCGTAGAGGCCCCAGTGGATGAACATGCCGAAGCGCGCGTCGCGCCACCACGCCATGCGTTCGTCCTGGGTCGCGGGCACGTGCGTGGGGTCGGGGCCTTGCGGTGTCGCGCCGCAGGCGGTGAGCAGACAGGCGAACGAACCGAGGAAGAGAACGGTCGCGAGCAGCGTGGATCGAGGCATGATCGAAGGGGCGGGGGCAGGAGTCCGCGGCGCCAAGCTACACTGTGGCACGGCGGCGCCGCACGATCGAGCACCGGATGTCCGACCAGCCCCACGAACCACAGCCCAATCCGCTCTTCCTGGGCCCGCGCAATCGCCAGCTGCGGTCCCAGGGCTACAACCTGCCGCCGGGTCCGACGCGGCACATGCACCACCGCCACTTCGCGCGGCAGGAAGGCATGGGCTTTCTCGTCATGCTGAGCATCGCCGGCGCGATCGTCTACTTCTGGGGCCGGGACACAGGGCTCTGGCGCGCGCTGTTCGGTCGGTGACCGGCGCCACCGCGAACGGCCTCTCGCTCGGCGGGCGCGAACGCTGGGACGGCCGTTGATATAAAATGACCGCTGCCGTGCAGGCCACGAACCAAGCGGCTTCCGGGGTTTCGACATGGCTTTGGATTGCATGCCTCACGTCGCGACCGAGCCGCCGACATGGTAGTCGACCGACAACCGCTCGCAGGCCTCGACAACCGGCGTCAGCGCGCGCACGAGGCTCGTGGCCCGGACCTGCTCGAGCTGCTGCGACGACGAATGGAACGGCGCAGTCGGGGTTCACCCTGCCGAATGCGCCGACGCTCGTCGGCGCGATCCTCTACCACCAGATGATCCCGTGCGAGCTCGACAGCCAACTCGCCATCGTTGCGATCACCGCCACGAACGCGCTCCAGCTCACCTGCGGGATGTTCTGAGTTGAGAACCCAGCCCGAGTGAACGCGGCGGGCCGGAACGGCGGGGCGTGCCTGCCTGATCCCGCTCTCGCCCCGCGCCGCAGCGACGTAGCATGCGACCCCGATGTCGCGCCTCCTCGCTGTCACCTCCCGTCATCACACGCTGCCACTGCTCGCCCTGTTCGTCGCTGCGCTGGCTGCGCAGGAACCAGCCGCACCCGCGCCGACGAAGGACCCGAAGGGCCCCGTGCCCGAAGTCCTCTTGGACACGCTCGACTGGCGCCTCGTCGGTCCGTTCCGCGGCGGCCGCGTCGCGGCCGTCACGGGTATCGTCGGGGATCGCGACACGTACTACTTCGGCGCCACGGGTGGCGGCGTCTGGAAGACCACCGATGCGGGCAAGACCTGGAAGAACGTCAGCGACGGTACCTTCGGCGGTTCGATCGGTGCGGTTGCCGTGGCGCCCAGCAACCCGCAGATCGTCTACGTCGGCGGCGGCGAGAAGACCTGGCGCGGCAACGTGAGCAGCGGCGACGGCATGTGGAAGTCGACGGACGCCGGCGCTTCGTGGGTGTTCACGGGCCTGCCCGATTCGCGCCACATCAGCCGCATCCGCATCCATCCGAAGAACCCTGACCTCGTCTACGCGGCCGTCATGGGCCACGTGTCAGGACCCAACGACGAACGCGGCGTCTACCGCAGCAAGGACGGCGGCACCACGTGGCAGCGCGTACTGTTCGCAAACAGCAACGCCGGTGCGGTCGACCTCTGCTTCGCGCCCGACGATCC
>JAYUCN010000326.1:0-12252 GCA_043740335.1 Planctomycetota bacterium | reverse complement strand
GCGGCCGAGCGGGTGTTTCTCGAACTCAGTGATGCCTTCACGAGTCGGGGGCGGGGTCGCGCGCTGCGCCTTCTCGTCGAACTCGGTCTCGCCGCGGTCGTGCTGCCCGAGGTCGCAGCGATGCAAGGCGTGACACAGCCGCCCGCGTACCACCCCGAAGGCTGCGTGCTGACGCACGTCTGCCTCGTGCTCGACCACGTTCCCGAAGGCGATCCGGGCCTCGCGTGGAGCGCGGTCCTGCACGATGTCGGCAAGCCGCCGACCTGGCGGCTGGCCGAGGACCGCATCCGGTTCGACGGCCACGACACCCTGTCGGCGCGCATGGCCGACACGATCCTGCGGCGCCTGCGCGCCAGCAACGAACTGCGCGAACTCGTCGTCGATGTCTGCCTGCAGCACATCCGCTTCGCCGCCCTGCCGCAGATGCGACCGCGCCGGCGCGAGCGCTGGCTGCGAACGCCGCACTTCCGCCACCACCTCGCGTTCCATCGGGCCGATTGCCTCGGCAGCCACGGCAAGCTCGAGCTCTGGGAATTTGCGCGCACGCTGCTGGAACAGTTGCCGCCCGTCGCGGCACGACTGGTCGATGGCAAGGACGTGCTGGCGCTTGGCATAACGCCGGGACCGGAAGTCGGCAGGCTGCTGGCGCTGGTGCAAGCCGCCGCCGACGAAGCACCGACGGCAATGGACCGACCGCAGGCACTGGTCCTGTTGCGAGACCTGGTCGAAGGTCGGCGTCAAGGCGATGGCCCGGATGCTCGATAAGGTCGCCTGTGGTGGCAGTCCCGATGCGGCGCCACCGCGGGAGGAGACCATGGCAGTGCGAAACCACAACGACCAGGGATTCGACGACTTCCGGCGCGAGCGCAAGCGCATGCGCGCGAAGCTCGGGCCGCAGAACACCGTCCTCGGCTACGAGAACCCCGCCCTGCGGCAGTTGGAGCAGGTCGAGGAGCGCGAGGTTCGCGACCAGCAACTGACCCGCGAAGTGCACGAGTTCTTCGCGGCGGCGACCAAGCAGGCGGCCGGCATCGTGGAACGCGTGGCACGCGATGCCCAGGTCGAGACCGGGGAACGGGTCGAGCAGGAGATGGAGGCCTTCCTCATCGATGCGCTGGCTCGCATGAACACGCTCATCATGACCGTGCTGCAGCAGCGGCGAGGACCCGTGGCGGAGACGCAGATGGAGCCCAAGGTGGGGAACATCGTCGGCGCGAGCCTCGACGAGTTCCGCTGGGCCGGCACGGCGGGCGTCGGCGACAAGCACATCGGCCAGGATCCGTTCGCGACGACCGTCGACGAGGTCCGGCGCGAGTTCCGTGCCCAGGTCGGCCAGGCCGAAGGCGAGACTGCCGAGGACGCCGTGCCGATCGAACAGCACCTGGTCGCGTCGCTGCTCGAAGGCGAACCGTTTGCGGCCGAGGTGCCGCCAGCGGAGCCGGTGCCAGCGGCGACCGCGGCGCCCGTGGCCAGGACGGCCAAGGAACCGCCGGCGGCGGTTGCTCCCGCCGCCGTCGCCGAGGCCGAAACCAAGGAACCGAAGTCGCGAGCGCACGCCGATCTGGAGCACTTCAAGAGCGCCCTCAAGGCGCTGGTGCGTCAGGGCGTTATGCAACGCGAGGAAGCGCGCGCGGCGTGGCAGGCGCGGCTGCAGTCGCTGGGGCTCGCGCGCTGAATCGCGGCAGCGTCAGGTGAGCGCGATGCGGCGGGCGATCCAACGCGCCGGCGCGATGGCGGCGGCGATCGAGATCGCCTCCAGCCAGCGACCCGCAGCGAGCGTGAGCAGGGCCGTGTAGAGCATCGTGCCGAGCAGCAGGAACATCATCGACTGGCGGATCGCTCTCTGGTTCCATTCGGTGGCCCGCGCGTTGCGCCGCAGGAACCAGAGGATCGGCAGCGCGGCGATGGCCGGGGCAGGCCACAACTGCCCCTGCACGGTGACGAGGCCGCAGAACGCGGCGAGCGGCGGTGCGGTCTGCACCGCGGCGACGGCCCGTGGTCGCACGCGCGGCAGGTCCTCGAAGGTGCCGAGCAGCGTGACGGCGACGATGTAGACGCCATAACAAACTGCCGCGATGAGCAAGGACTTGGCGGCCGCCGGCGCCACTGCGTCGCCCGCCATCGCCAGTGCGGTGCCGAGATTCAGAGCGCGCAGAGTGCCCATGCCGAGCGCAGAGAGCCACGCGACCCGCTTACCGGCGAAGTCGTAGGCGAGCACGAGCGCAGCGATGAGGCCGTGATGGACAGGGCACGGCGACAGCCACATTCCGAGAGCCATGAGCAGGGTGCCAAGTGCTACGGCAAACGCGAGCGAGAGGTCGCCGCGCGGCAACGGACGTTCGGGGCGTTGCACGGCATCGATCTGGCGATCGGCGACATCGTTCCAGACCATGCCGGACGCATAGAGGCAGACGCTCGCGAACATCGCGGCGGTGACGTTCGCGCTCCATGGCAGGCCGGCGACGGCGGCTGACGCCACGACGTCCGCGGCTGGCGAGAACAACGTGCCGATGCGCAGGAGGCGCAGCACGGGAGGGAGGCGGGGCACCAGCGGATTGCAACCGGTGCGGTGCCTCAGAGCAACCGCAGGATGTCGTTGTAGGTGACGAACAACACCAGCAGCAGCACGAACACGAGGCCCACGACCTGGCTGTAGCCGAGCACCCTCGTGCTCACGGGCGAGCCCTTCACCTTCTCGATGAGCAGGAACATCAAGTAGCCACCGTCGAGCACCGGGATCGGCAGCAGGTTCACGAACGCGAGGTTCACGCTGAGCAGGGCCAGGAAGTACCAGAACCAGCTGTGCCCACGCTGGGCCGCGTCATAGCTGACCTGGCTGATGCGGATGATGCCACCGAGGTTCTTGGCACCGACGTCGCCAGTCACGAGGCGTTTCAGCGTGACGTAGAGTTGCTTGACGAGGTCGAGCGAACAGACCGTGCCGAGCCGCAGCGCGTCGCCGAACGACGTGGCCTTGATCTCCTCGCGCAGCTCCGCGAGCCTCGGGGTGCAGCCGAGTTCGTACAGTGCATGCCGACGGGGCGTGATCGTCGCGGCGACGACCTCGTCCATCGCCAGGTCCTTCTGCGATGCGTCGAGAAGGGTCGACAGCGCGCGGTCGCGCACGCGCCGCACGGTCATCGCCAACGGCTTGTCGCCCGCGCTTTCGACGGCGCGACGCATGGCGTCCCAGGTATCCACCGCGGTGCCGTCGATGGACTCCACACGATCGCCGCTGCGCAGGCCAGCGGCGCGGGCGGCGCCGTCCGGCGTCGGCTGCAGCATGAGGCTGTCGTCGTTCGTGAGCGCGATGTTCTCGGCGAGGGCGACCCGGTCGATCGCGGCCGCGCGTTGCTCGAGCACCACCACGCCACCGTTGCGCAGGACGTGCACGCGGAGGCGTTCGGGTCCCGCGCGCACAGGCGTGAGGTCCCCCGCGAGGAACGGCTGGTCGTCGATCGCGAGCACGACGTCGTCCCGCAGCAGACCGAGTCGTTCGACGAAGGCATTGCCCTGACGCACACCGGCGACGCGCCGCGGCAACGCGGCGACCCCGATGCGCGGGGGAGACTGCTCGGTGCGCAGCACGGGTTCGACCAGGATGGTCAGTTCCTGCTCACCCCGGCGCACACGGAACTCGACGGCGGTGTTCGTGTCGCCATCGAGTGCCTGCAAGGCCGTTCCCAGCGTGTCACCGAGGGCCTTCACCCCGTTCACGGCCAGCAGGTGGTCGCCGGTCAGCAGACCCGCACGCGCGGCGGCGCCACGGGCGTCGATGTAGAGAGTGGGGGGATGCGCGACTGCGGCCGGACCGATGCCGAGCTCGTAGAGCCCCGCCGCGGCATCGAAATGGCTCGTCGCCGTGACGACGCGTTCGCTTTCGTCGGCGCCGCGCACCAGCAGGGCCAAGGGGTGATTGCCGTGCAGGGCCACCTCCGTGGTGAGGTTCTCGAACGAGTACATCGACTTGCCGGCGACGGCGAGCAGGCGGTCGCCGCGGGCAAGACCCGCTTCCCACGCGGCGCTGCCGAACTCCACGCGGCCGACCACGGGCGCCACGAACGACACGCCGGCGTTGAAGACGAGCGGAAACACGATGAGTGCGAACAGGGCGTTCATCACCACACCACCCGACCAGAACAGCGCCCGCTGGCTGACGGTCTTGCTGTAGAGCGATTCGCGTGCGGGGTAGCGCCGGTCGGTCGGGTCCTGTCCAGCGACCATGACGAACCCGCCGAACGGCACGAGGGAGAGCCGGAAGTCGGTGCCCTTCCAGTTGCGGCCGCACAGGCGCGGGCCGAAGCCGAGCGAGAACACTTCGACGCGCACGCCTGCCGCCCGCGCCGCCAGGAAGTGACCGAGTTCGTGGATGAAGATCAGGAGGCCGATGCCCAACGCGGCCAGGAGGATGCTGCCCAGTTCCATCAGGGTATCTGCTCCATCAGTTCACTCGCGAGGCGTGCAGGCGCTCGGCTGCTTGTCGTCCTTCCGCATCGGCATCCAGGACATCCTGGAGCGAGTGGATCGGGCGGGTTCGGCGTTCCTGCAGGATGCGGGCCGAGGTCTGCGTGATTGCCGGGAAGGGAATCTGTCCACTCAGGAAGGCGGCGGTGGCCACTTCGTCGGCCGCGTTGAGTACGGCGCCGGCATCGCCACCGAGCGCAAGGGCCTCGTAGGCGAGCGGCACGGCGGGGAAGCGAGCCGGATCGAAGGGCTGGAACTCGAGCGTGCGCCAACGCTGCGGATCGAACGGTTCGAATGCGAACGGCAGTCGCTCCGGATAACCCAGGCAGAACAGGATCGGCACGCGCATGTCCGGCACGCCGCACTGCGCGAGCATCGAACCATCGACGAACTCGACCATCGAGTGCACGATGCTCTGCGGGTGCACGACGACCTCGATCGCCGACGCGGGCAGGCCGAACAGCCAATGCGCCTCGATCACTTCGAAGGCCTTGTTCATCATCGTTGCGCTGCCGATCGTGATGCGCGGTCCCATGTTCCAGGTGGGGTGGCGCAGGGCCTCGGCCTTGGTGATCGCCGCGAACGTGTCGAGCGGCCGCGTGCGGAACGGTCCGCCCGAGCCCGTGAGCCAGATCCGCCGCACGGCGCGCGGTGATTCCCCATCGAGGCACTGGAACACCGCGCAGTGTTCGCTGTCGACGGGCAGGATGCAAGCACCGCTGCGTTGCGCGAGCGCCATCAGATGCTCGCCGGCCACGACCAGGGACTCCTTGTTGGCGAGCGCCAGGGTGCGACCGGTGCGCAGGGTCCACGCCGAGGCCTGCAGGCCGGCGGCTCCCGTGATCGCATTGAGGACCGTGTCGGGTGCGGTCGCATCGAGGGCCTCGATCAGCCCATCGGCGCCGGCGAAGAACTGCGTGCCCGCCGGCAGCACGGGTCTTGCGGTCGATCCCGTGAGGCACGCGGCAGCGGGTCGGTGCTGGGCGGCCGCGGCTGCCAGGGCGTCGCCCTTGGTGTGCGCGGCCAGCAACACGACCTCGAACCGGTCGCGGTGGTCATCGAGGATGCTCAGGGCCTGTCGGCCCACCGAGCCCGTGCACCCGAGGATCGTCACGCGTCGCTTCGACACACCGCGATCATGGGCCTTTTGCCGTGACGAATGCAACCGCCACGAGAAGGTTGCCGCACCCGGACCGCCGCCCGATGATGAACCGTCGTTGCCGCGGACGTGCCGTCGGCGATTTCAGAGCCACCGGCGGTGCCTGCCACCGCCAACGATCGGAGTGTGACCTTGAGCGAAGCTCCTTCCGCCTACCGCCGCGCGGGTGTCGACATCGACAAGAAGTACGCGGCCGTGTCGGGTGCTGCCGCCGCGATCCGTTCCACCTACACCAAGGGTGTCGTCGGCGATGTCGGCATGTTCGGCGGTCTGTTCGACCCGGGCGCGGCCGGGGCCGGCGGCCAGCTGCTCGTGGCTTCGACCGACGGCGTGGGCACCAAGGTGATGATCGCGCGCCAACGCGGCGACATGGGCAGCGTCGGCGAGGACCTCGTCAACCACTGCGTCAACGACATCCTCGTGCAAGGGGCGCGGCCGCTGTTCTTCCTCGACTACATCGCGATGTCGACGATGCAGCCGCACCTCGTGCAGCAGATCATCGACGGCCTGGCCAAGGCCTGTCGCGAGAACGGCTGTGCGCTCATCGGCGGCGAGACGGCCGAGATGCCAGGGGTCTACCGCGAACACGAGGTCGACATCGCGGGCACGATCGTCGGTTGCGTGCCGCGCGAACAACTGCTCGATGGTTCGCGCGTGAAGGTGGGGGACCTCCTGCTCGGCCTGCGCAGTTCCGGACTGCACACGAACGGCTACTCGCTCGCGCGCAAGGTGTTGTTCGCCGACGCGGGGTTCCAGCTCGGCGACCTGCCGGCCGAACTCGGCGGCGCGACCGTCGGCGAGGCGTTGCTCGCGGTGCACCGCAGCTACCTGCGCACGTGCCTGCCGCTCGTGCAGCGCGGGCTGCTGACGGCGATGGCGCACATCACGGGTGGCGGTCTGCCCGACAACGTGCCGCGCGTGCTGCCCAACGGCACGGCCGTGCGCATCGACACGAGCTGCATTCCCAGACTGCCGATCTGCGAACTCATCGTGCAGCGCGGCAAGGTCGCGAGCACCGAGGCCTACCGGGTGCTCAACATGGGAGTCGGCATGGTCCTCATCATGCGTCCCGAGCAGCGTGAGGCCACGCTCACGCAGTTGCGCGAACTTGGCGAAGTCGCGTTCCCGCTCGGTGAGGTGGTCGCAGGCAACCAGACCGTCGAACTCGCATGAGGCGGAGCCCAGCCACGGTCCCGGTGCTCGCGGCCTGGCTGGCGTTGGCGGTGCCGGGCCAGGAGGTGGCAGCATTCGACGCTGCGCGCGCCGCGTGGCTCGCGGCACGCGATGCCGAGTCCGCACCACGTCTGGCACAACAGGCGAGCGACCTGTTCCTCGCGCTGCCAGAAGGGAGCGACCGCGCGTCGCGGCTTGCCGTTGGTGCGCTGGCGACCCTGATGGCTGGTCGGGCGGCGATGGCCCTCGAACTCGCCGCGGCCGGGCGACGTGCCGGCGACGGCTCGCCGATGCTCGCCACCACGCACCTGCGGGCGCTCGTGCAACTCGGCCACTTGCCCGAGTTCGTGGCCCAGGCACAAGCCGACCGGGCCCGGTCCCAGCAGGCCGTCGATGACGCGATGCGAGCCGAGGAGGGGCGCCTGCTGCCGCTCGCGGACACCGCTCTGCGCACCGGCGACACCGTCACGGGGCGCTTCGTGTTCGAGCAGCTCGCGGCCCTGGAACCCGTCGATGCGGTCCGACTCGCCAATCTGGCGCTCACCCAGCGGCATCTCGGCGCACTCGAAGCGGCGCGTGCGACCTACGAACGCGCCCGATCGCTGGCGCCGCATGACGCCGACATCGAGAACGACTGGGGCCTGTTCCTGCGGGCCACGGACAGGCCGGCGACGGCCGCGGTGGCGTTCTGGCGCAGCCTGGAGATCGATCTGGCAGGGCCGCCCGACCAGGCGGGGAAGGGCCCTGCCGTCACCAACCTCATGCACCTCGAAGCGCTGCGTCCCGGCGCGCCCGGCATGGATCCCCTGCCAGCTGCAGTGCACGCGCTGGCCTTGCGGCCCGACGCTGCCATGTTGAAGCGACTCGTGCTGGACGTGACGCTCGATCGCCTCCAGCAAGAGCAGCGCCGCTGACGGCCAGCCCGGGTTGCTGCGGGTTGCGGGGCCGACGGTGGTGGGGAACGCGAAACTGCGCTAACCTCATGCGGACCCCTGCTCGCGCCGCTGCCAACCGGTGGCAGCGAGTTCCTTTCGCTAACCGAGGATTCGTCGATGTCGTTTCTGGCTTCGCTGGCAGTGCTGGCCACGGTGCTGCCCCAAGGCGCCCCTGCGGCGCAGGGTACGGGACAAGGTGCGGGGGCGCTGCGGGCGCCCCTGCTGACACCCGCCGAGCAAGGAGGACTGCGCGACAAGCTGGTCAAGTACCTGGAGACCGAGGAAGCCTACGACAAGGCGACCGCACTCAAGGACCGCGAGAGGAAAGGCAAGGCGCGCGAGACGTTGAAGGAGAAGTTCGAGGAGGAGTGGGCGAAGCTCGAGAAGAAGGGCAACCTGCTCGGCTCGATGGCCGATCTGCGCGCGATCTTCGAGAACTGCTTCGCGCTCAAGCGGCCCTCGTTCTCGCTCGGCCAGTTGCGCAAGGAGGGGATCAAAGAAGATGGCTCGGAATACAGCTTCTTCCTGCCCAAGGCGTACGATGTCGACAAGCCGATGCGCACGGTCATCGTGCTGCCGGGCACCGCAACTGCGGACGGGGCTGGGGTGTGGACCAAGGCAGCCGACTACTTCGCGGCGGTATGGGACAAGTCGAACGCGGTGAACGACACCATCTTCCATGTCTGCCACGTGCCAGCCGGCCTCGAGCTCGATCCCGTCCCGGATTTCAGCCGCGATGGCCACGCGGAGGAGGAGGATCGCCGCAATCAGGCGGTGTGGAGCGGCTACGGGCAGGTGATGCTCGGCTACAACATCGACCGCGCGCGCGTCTTCCTCGACTGTGGTCGCGGCACCTGTGGCTTCGGTCTGCGGTTCCTGACCATGTTTCCCGACCGGTTCGCCGGCGTCGTCTTGCGTCAACCCATTGACGTCGCCGACATTCGTCTCGGCAGCCTGCTCGGCATCCAGGTGCTGTTGCTGAGGACTGCGGCCACCGCGACCGCCGTCGACGCACTCAAGGCGCGACTAGAAGCCAGCACACCCGGGACCGTGACGGTGCTCGAGGCTACGGACGACTACCCGCACAGAGCGGCGACCCCGGCCATCGAAGCGTGGCTGCAGAAACACCGGCGCACCATGACGCCCAAGAAGATCGTGATCGAGCCGAACCACGATCGTTTCAACCGCGCCTACTGGGCCAAGATGGATCGCACCGAATCGCTGCTCACGGCACCGCAAGACAGCAGGCCTCGGCTCGAAGTCGAGGCCGATCGCGCCACCAATCGCATCGTCGTGAAGGCCCAGGGCGTCGAGAGCTTCCTCCTGTTCCTGAACGACGACCTCGTCGATCTCGACAAGGAGTTCACTGTCGTCGTCAACGACAAGGCGGTGTCGGAGAAACGCACGCGCTCGTTCCGGGACATGAAGGAGCGCATGCTCGTGCGCCGCGACTGGGAGTACCTGTTCCCGGTGCAGTATCACACGACCGTGCCGAAAGCCGCCGCGGACAAGGGCGACAAGAAGCAGTGACCGTGAGTGCGGCCCACCCGCCCAGCGTGTCGTCGCAGGCTGCGGCGCTGGCTGCGGCGGCGCTGGCGGGTTTCGCCTGCATGGCAGCGGAACTGACGGCGGTGCGCGTGCTGGCACCGCACTTCGGCGACAGTGCCTACGTCTGGACCAACGTCATCGGCGTGATCCTCGCGGCGCTGGCCGCCGGCGCAATCTGCGGGGGGCGGCTCGCGGCGCGGGCGGATGCTGCGAGGTGGCCGACCCGCCTGTTCCTGGGTGCCGGCTTGCTGATCGTGGTCGTACCGTTCCTTGCTGGGCCGCTCGGCAGCTGGCTGCTGCCGTCGGTTCTACCATTGGACGCCGCCATGCCGGCCATCGTGCGCGGTTCGTTCGTCGCGTCGGCCACGCTGTTCGTGCCACCGATGTTCCTGCTCGGTGCCGTCTCGCCGCTGCTCGTGGCGGGGCTCGTGTACGGCGGCTCCGCGGTGGGGCGGGCAGCCGGTAGCGTCAGTGCCGCGGGTACCCTGGGCAGCCTCGCGGGAACGTTCGCAGCGACGCATTGGTTGGTGCCGGAGTTCGGCTGTCGCGTCACGCTGGCCATCGTCGGCGCACTGCTGATCCTGGCCGGCCTGTTGGTTGCGCACCAGAAGGTCGGCCGCGGGACAGCCGGCCTGGCACTCGTGCTCGCGATCGTGGGGGTCGCGGGACACCGTGGGCGGTTGCGACCGCCACCACCAGGTCGAGAGCTGCTGGCGGAAGTGGAGAGCCGCTATCAGTTCCTGCAGGTGCAGCGCGAAGCGGGGGCCGGCAGTCCTGCGCGCACGCTGCTCGTCATCAACGAGGGCCTCGACTCGTACCACTCGGTGGCCGTCGACGGCTCGGCGCTTACAGGGGGTGCCTATTACGACTGGCATGCCGTGGCACCGCTCTTCGCTGGCGAGGGCCGTCGGCCTGCGGGCCTGCGGGCCCTCTCGATCGGCGACGCTGCGGGCTCCCTGCGAGCGGTCTATGCGGCCGTGTACCCGGGCGCTGTGGTGGACGCGGTCGACATCGATGCGGCCTGCGTGGCGCTCGGCGACCGGTTCTTCGCGGCTCCCAAGGCGGCGGGCACGACCAGCATTGTCGATGGACGCGTCTTCCTCGAACGCGCAATGGCCCAATGGCATGTCATCCACGTCGATGCCTATGCGCATCAGGTCTACGTGCCGGCCCACCTGGCGAGCCGAGAGTTCTTCCTTGCCGCGCGCGCGCGGCTGTTGCCAGGTGGCATCATCGCATGCAACGTCGGAGCGCTGCACGCCGACGACACTGTCCTGCGCGCGATCGGCAGCACCATGGCCGCGGTCTTCGGCAACGCCATGGCGCTGCAGGTGCCGAACTCGCGCAACTTCCTGCTTCTCGGTCGCAACGGTCCGGCACCGGAGCCGCAGGTGCTGGCCCGGTTCGCCATTGGCGAGGAACGGCTCAACCCGGACGATGCCGCGCATTGGCGCGAGATCGTGCAGACGGCGGCGGCGCCGCGCTTCTGGTTTCACGTCGGCGGCGACCGCTTGATTCTCGAAGATGATCGCCCGGTCCTCGACCAGCTCCTGCATTCGAGCTACGTGCATCGTGCCGATGCGGGAGAACTCGTGGAGTGTCGAGGCCCCGAGGACGCGGCGGGTGCGGAGATCGCCGCCCATTCCGCCGGGCAGTCGAGGAACTGGCCCATGGTGCTCAAGGCCGTCGCCGCCAGCCGGTCTGCGACTGGCTACCTGCGCGAGTTGGCGGGAGACGCACGCTGGTCGCTGCGCGAGATCCGTTCGGCGCGGGCCGAGTACGAGGCCGCATTGGCCATCGCGTTGGATGTCGCGGCAGGCGAACGCTTGCGCGGCAAGCTGGCACAGACTGCCGAGGAACTCGTGCCGATCGCACTCGCCGAGGACGTGGCCCAACGCAACGGCTGGTTGCAGGCATGGCTCTTGGTCGTCGCCGTGTTGGCGATGTGGTTCGCACGCAAGCTACAGTGAGGAAAACACAGCGAGGGCGCGCACAGCGTCTGCTGCGCGCGCCCTCGCCAGTGCTGTTGGTCGCCTTCGCCGAGTCCTCGGCGACGACGCCCGATTTCACAGGATGTCGAGCCACCTCACAGGATGTCGAGGATGCCGGTCGACTTGTTGGTCAGGGTCTCGACCGATGCACGATAGTTGATGTTCGTGCCGATCTTGCTGTTCCATGGCAGCGGCTCCTTGTCGGCAACCCCGCCGAGGGCCACCGCGGCGAACGCGCGCGACAGGTCGCCCAGTTTGTCGTCGAACAGCATCTTCTTCAACGGAGCAACCGTGCGGCTGTCACCGATGAAGCCGAGTGCTGAAGCGATCGCCGACAGCTTCGCGAGATTCGGCTCGCCTTCCGTCATGAGCTTCTGCAGATCTTCGGCGACGCGCTTGTCGCCAAGTTTGCCGAGCGCGATCGCGGCCTGTTGCAGCAGCTCGAAGCGGCGCACCGACTGTTGCACGACGTTGCGGATGTCTTCGAGCGAACGGGTGTCGTTCATGAGCGCGAGGCCGATGCAGAGGTAGCCCGCCATCTGTTCCTTGGCGACGTTCTCACGCATGCGTTCGCGCATCGTGTCCGCGGCATCGATGGTCTTGCTGAGGCCGAGCGCAATCGCGAGCGCGCCTGTCAGGCTGGGCTCATGCGTCTGCTTCAAGGCGTCGGTCAGGGTCTGGGGGATGAGGGGATCGGTTTCGACAACGCCGCTTGCCCTCTGTTGCTCGTTCTTGAAGAACGAGTAGACGCCGAGTGCCATCGCGCACCACGGTTTCTCCTGGTTCTTGCCGGCATGGCCGAACTCCTTCAGCAGGGTGTCGCGGTTCTCCTTGCCGCCGATGAGGCCAAGACCGAGCACCGAGAAGTTGCGGGTCTGCGCGTCCTTGTGGTCGTGCCAAGTGTCGAGCAAAAGTTTGCTGTACTTGGCGTCGGGGCTCTTCTTCTCGTCCTTCTCCTCGTAGGGACGGACGAGCTGGCCCA
>JAYUCN010000325.1:0-2039 GCA_043740335.1 Planctomycetota bacterium | reverse complement strand
GCACACGCTGCGCAACGTGCCGCTGCTCGGCTCGGTGCTGCAGCTGGGGCTCGACCTGGCACAGCCTGGAAACCTGACGGTGTGCGGTATCGGCATCGGGCCGTGCAATGCCGCCGGACCCGTGATTCCGCCGTTCTGTGGTCCGCTGATGCTGGCGCTGCCAGTGCCGCTGGTGCTGGGCCCGGGCGTCCCGATCGGCGGCAACCCGTGCCTTGGCTCCCAAACCGAGTTCTTGCCGCTGCCGCCAGGCCCGCCGTCGCTGGTCGGAATGGTGCTGTCGTCGCAATTCGTGTCGTTCTGTGCACCGACCGGCACCGCGATGAGCAACTGCCTGTCGTGGGCGCTGCAGTGACCGCGGCGCGCCACGGCGCCCGTCGTGCAGTCGAGTAGACCCGCCCGCATGCGGCCTCGAAGTCGCTACTTGCCGTTGAGCTGCCGGTAGCGCTCGCGGTACTTGCGCGCGAGTTCCGTCTGCTTGTTGCGTAGATCCACCTGGCGTCCCTTCACGAACGCCAGCTCGATGTGCGTCGGCAGATCGAACGGATGCCCATCGGCGACGAACAGCGTCGCGTCCTTGCCGACCGCGAGCGAACCGAGCCGATCGTCGACGCCGAGAATCTTCGCGGCGTCCAGCGTGACGGCGGCCAGCGCCTGCTGGCGGTCGAGCCCGAATCCGGCCGCGGCCGCGGCATGGTAGGGCAGGTTGCGGTCGTTGCTGAAGTCGGAGCCCGTGGCGATGCAGAAGAGAACACCCTGGTCCGCGAGTCGCTTCGGCAACGTGAACGTTTCGTCGTAGGCGCTGTCGTCTCGACGCGGCAGACGGTGCACGCCGTCGACGATGACGGGGACACGACGGTCGCGCAGCAGCGATGCACAGAGACCCGCATCGCGACCGCCGACGATGACAGGGCGCAGGTTGCGACCCGTCGCCCAGAGCACCGCCGACTCGATCTGCTCGAGTTCTTCGGCAAGTACGAACACCGGTACTTCACCGCGCAGGGTGGGAGCGAGTGCCGCGTGGCGGAGGTCGAGCGGGATCGTCGCGTCGGCAGTGCGCGCATCGAGCCAGGCGCGCGCCGCGGCGAAGGCATCGTCGATGCGCTGGCGCGCCTTCGCGGTGGCGTCCTTCTCGTTCTTCTCGTTTTCGGCGGGTGCCTCCGGTCGCGGGCCACGCCGGCCGCGCCGCGCGTCACCGAACGTCTTCTGCGGCCAATCGACGACGGGGCCCGCATCGGCCTGCACCGTGAGGTCCGCGTTCGTCCAACCATCGAGTTGGAGGACCGAGATGCGCCCGGGCATGAGGCCGCCGCTCGGGAACACGGCGGCCGCCAGTACTCCATTGCTGCGCGCGACGGGGATCGCGGCCGAATCGGGATTCACAGCGACGGCGGCGACCACTTCGGGCGACATCTCCCCGAGTTCATCGGTGTCCACGGTCTGTCGCACCATGCCGATCTCGACGAGGCCGAGCGACGTGTGGGCCGAGATCATGCCGGGGAACACGTGCTTGCCCTGCAGGTCGATGACGACAGGATCGCTGCCCGACGGCAACTCGAGTTTGGCGTCAGCCGGCAGCACGCCACGGATCGTGCCGTCGAAGAACCACAAGGTGCCACCGAGCACGACGCCGCCGGAAACGGTGTGCAGCACCGCGTTGGTGAGCACCACGGGCCGCGACTGCGGCGGCGCCTTCGGCACGAGATCCTGGGCGGGCAGTGAGCGCGCGACGATCGACAGCAGGAGCACGACGGCACGAACGAGCGGAGAGAACATCAGCGACCTCCTTCGCCGCCGCGGCAGCAGTAGTCGTGCGCGAAGTCTTCGGCAGCCCAGTAGGCGTCCTTCGGATCGCCTTCGCGAGCCGTGCGATCCTTGCCCGCCGCGACGGCCTTCGTCAGCAGTCGTTGTCGTTCGCGCGCGATGCCAGCGCGTGCCGCAGCGTCGTTCGCGAGCGAGAACATCTGCCGACCGTCGACCCAGGTCGCCTCGCAGCGGGCGGCGTAGCTCAACGGATCGTCGGACCACAGCACGAGGTCCGC
>JAYUCN010000324.1:0-5032 GCA_043740335.1 Planctomycetota bacterium | reverse complement strand
CGCTGCGTGGGCGGGGTCCGGTGCGGTTGCGGCCGGCGCTGGCGCTCAAGGCGCGCATCGTGGGGCTGCGCGATGGGGCGGTGGGCGATGGGGTCGGGTATGGCAGCACGTTCGTCTGTCGGCGGCCGTCGCGGCTGGCGCTGCTGCCGCTCGGCTACGCCGATGGGCTCGTGCGTGGGCTGTGGCAGGGGGCGCAGGTGCTGGTGCGCGGGCGCAGGGTGCCGATCGTCGGTCTCGTCAGCATGAACCAGACGGTCGTCGACGTGACGGATGTCGTCGGGGTCCAGCTCGGCGACGAAGTCGTGCTGATTGGCGTGCAAGGCGAAGCGGTCGTGACGGCCGAAGAACGGGTGCCGCCCGGTGGCTCGGTCTACGAGGTGACGTCGCTGCTGCGCGCGAGTCTGCCGCGGCGGTTCCTGCTGCCGACGCTGGGGAGTCGAGGTGGCGGTTCGGATGGGCCGCTCCGGATTCCCCGGTAGCAGGTACTCGGGCGTATGCAGGTGGCTCGCTAGACTGTCCGGGCCACGCGGACCCCTCTCACCCGGGAACCATGCACTGGATCGCGCCTGCTGCGAAGGACACCGCTACCGCCACGCTCGAGAAGGAACTCTGGGCGGCCGCCGACCAACTGCGCGCCAACAGCGGGCTCACCGCCGCGCAGTACAGCCAGCCGGTGCTCGGGCTGATCTTCCTGCGCTTCGCGGACGCGAAGTTCGCGTCGCGTCGCGCCGAACTCAGCAAGGCCACCACGGGTCGCCGCGGTTCGCGCATCGTCTTCACCCTGATCCACAAGTTCCAGACCGCCGAGGTCTTGAACGATCGCCGCGACGTCATCGTCATCGTCGACGAAGCACATCGCTCGCAGTACGACCGCCTGGCGCTGAACATGCGGACCGCGCTGCCGAACGCGCTGTTCGTCGCGTTCACCGGCACGCCGCTGATCGCGGGGGAGGAGCGCACGAAGGAAGTGTTCGGCGACTACGTCAGCATCTACGACTTCCAGCAGTCGGTGGAGGACGGCGCCACTGTGCCGCTGTTCTACGAGAACCGCACGCCCGAGCTGCAGCTCAGCAACCCGGCGCTCAATGATGAACTGTACGACGTGCTCGATGCAGCGGACCTGGACGAGGTGAGCCAGGCCCGGCTCGAGCAGCTGCTCGGCCAGCGCTACCACCTGATCACGCGCGACGACCGGCTCGACACCGTGGCGAAGGACATTGTGCAGCACTTCCTCGGCCGGGGCTTTGCAGGCAAGGCGATGGTCGTGTCCATCGACAAAGCCACCGCGCTGCGGACGGCAGTTCGATCGCCAAGGAGGCTTCGACGACGATCGACCTGTCGCGCATCGACTTCCAGGCGCTCGCGAAGAAGTTCGAGCAGTCGAAGACCAAGAACCTCGACCTCGAACGCCTCAAGGCCGCGATCTCGGCGCAACTCGACCGGCTGATCCTGATCAACCCGACACGCGTCGACTTCCGCGCGAAGTTCACGACGCTGATCGAGGAGTACAACGCCGGCTCGGCGCAGATCGAGCAGTTGTTCAAGGCCCTCTTGGATCTCAGTCGTTCACTGACGGTCGAAGAGTCGCGCAACGTGCGCGAACAACTCACCGACCAGGAGCTGGTGGTGTTCGACCTGCTGACGCGCCCGGGCCCCGATCTCTCGAGCGCGGAGCGCGACGAGGTCAAGAAGGTCGTGCGGCAGTTGCTCGGTCGGTTGCAGAAGATCCTGACCGTCGACTGGCAGAAGACGGCGCAAGCGCGCGCGCGCGTGCGCGACGCGATCGAGGATGAACTCGACCACGGCCTGCCGCGCAACTACACGCCCGACGTATTCAAGGCGAAGGCCGGGGCCGTGTTCCAGCACGTCTACGAACGCTTCGACTGCTCGGCGTAGGGGTGCGCGCCGTGCTCTTGCCGCTGGCGTTCAGGGCTTGGCAGTGTGCGAGATCCGTACCCGGCCATCGCGCACGGTGATCACGGTGCGAGCCTCCAGGTCGGTGCGGTGTCGATCGAGCAGGTTGCTGAGGATGGTGATCCGTTCGCTGGCCGGGCAGTCGGGCAGGCGAACCATCCCCCGGTGAGGCATCTCCCCTGCGAACACCAAGAGCCCGAAGTCCTTGTCGATCGTGATGAGGATGCGATCCTCCGTCACTGCCTGCCCGAGCAGTTCCGCATCGCCGGGATCACTTGCCGATTCCCCTGCATCGAGAACGTCGTGTCCGACCAGCCGCAGCCATCGGGCGAGGCGGGCGCCTGCGCACCGATCGACCAGGAAGCGCATCGCTCAACCGACCTTGATGTTGTCCAGTGAGTCGTTGGCGATCACGGTGTGCGCGTAGGCGAGGCATGCCTGGATGTCCTCACGCTGCAGAGCAGGGTAGTCGTCGAGGATCTCATCGATACCGATGCCGCGAGCCAGTAGACCGACGATGCTTTCGACCGAGATGCGGAGTCCGCGGACGATCGGCTTGCCGCCGAAGATCTGTTGGTTCGACGTGATGCGTGCCAGGAGTTGCTTTGGGTCCATGGTCATGATGGGGAACGATGGCAAGAGTAGCACGGGCCCGTCCGTGGCGGTCGGATCTGGTGGGGTCAGTCGCGTCGTGCGCCTGTTCCCTGCTCGTCGGCCCTGCCACACCGGCTTCGGTCCGATCGGCGAAAACAACACGGCCCGCGAAGGTGAGACCCACCAGGCACCCCGGGCACAAGAAGCCGCACGCTTATGGCTGCTTCCTTCCGGACCTGACCAGGTTCACGCCGCCCCCTAGCTCGGGACCCGGCGGACCCCACCTTCGCGAGCCGTGCGAAAAATGGCGGAGAGGGGGGGATTCGAACCCCCGACAACCTTGTGGGCTGTACTCGCTTTCCAAGCGAGCTCCTTGAGCCGCTCGGTCACCTCTCCACGCATCCGCTTGCTCGCCGGGAGGCGCCTGGGCGGTGAATGGGGAGGAGTCTTCTAGCGGTCGTGGCGATGTGACGCAACGCCCATCCTCACCGCCAGCGTCACCGACCTTGCTTCGTGGGCTTGGTCGACTTGGACTCCGGTTTGGCGGGCGCCACCGGGGCGCCGCTGCGAGCCGCCGGAAAACCCATGCTGCGCGCGGTCAACAGCACGCCTGCGAACAGCAGCAGTCCGCCGATCGGCACGAGCACGATGGCGAAACCCGGATCGGGCCCCATCGCGAACACGCCGCCGAGCAGGAACCCTGCAGGCATCAGCATGCCCGCCCACCGCAGGCACCACCCGGCACGTTCGAGTCCGTTCGTCGACTCCCCCGGCGCGCGCGCCGCGACCGCGAAGGCGAGGTTGACCAGTGCGATCAACGTGCCGTGCGTGTGCGCGAGGCTCAGTTGCAGCCGCCGCGCGTCGTTGACGACGTAGAGGTACCAGCCGACCTTGAAGCCGTGCATGCTCTCCAGCACCATGCCGAGCGAGAGCCAGCAGAGCAGGGACCACCAGCCGAAGCTGCGATTGCGTTGGGTCACGTCCATTGGTTGCAGACTACTCGATCCGTCGCACGAGACGCTGGTCGCGCCGGCCTCTGCAGGCGAGCGAACGCCGCCGCACGCAGGCTGCCGTCGGCCGCGGGCGGGACCGCTTCGCGATGCGCGCCGACGATCGGCTGCATTACTGCGGCTGCGACTCGAGCGCCGCAGTCTTCGCCGTTGCCCGATCCTGCAGTGAGCCCATGCGCACAGGACCGCCATGGACCGTCCGGGCCATGAGGCATGGACATGCGAGTTCGGATATAGCAGTCGGCGTGAGTGAGGAACGTACTCTCGCCGCGGACACTTCCCTCGTCGCCGAGCGGCTGCAGTTCGAGGTGTGGCGCCGCATGACCCCGGCCGAGAAGTTCGCCGCCTTCCTCGATCTGCAGAGCACGACTACCGCGCTCGCCGAAGCGGGAATCCGCCTGCGTCATCCGGGGGCCGACCAGCGCGAGGTGTTCCTGCGCCGGGTCGCGATGGTGCTCGACCGGCAGACGATGGTGCGGGTCTACGGCTGGGATCCTGACCAGCATCGATGAGCACGCTTCCCTTTGGCGCCGCGCTGGCGGAAGCAGTGAACGGCTTGCAGCAGGTCGGTGTGCCCTACTTCGTCGGTGGCTCGGTCGCGAGCGTGTTCTACGGTGAGATTCGCATGACCCACGATGTGGACATCGTGGTCGAACTGCGGCGCGAACACGTCGCTCCCCTCGTTGCGCTCCTCTCGCCGCACTTCTTCGTCGACGAGCAGTTCTTGCGCGAGGCCATCCTGCACCGGAGTTCGTGCAACCTGATCCACCGCACCTCGGGCTTCAAGGTGGATTTGTTCCTGCGTCGGGACCGGCCCTTCAGCCAGATGGAGATGCAGCGCAGTCGGCCGCATGAGCTGTTGCCGGGCTTGGCGCTGAACGTCGCCAGTGCGGAGGACTGCGTCTTGACCAAACTCGAGTGGTTCGAGAAAGGCGGCCGGGTGTCCGATCGCCAATGGCGCGACGTGCTCGGAGTCCTGAAGGCGCAGCGCGGAGTGCTGGACCTGGACTACTTGCGTCACTGGGCCCGCGAACTCTCGATCGACGATCTGCTCGTGCGCGCCTTGCGCGAGGCTGGCGTGGCAGCAGAGCCTGGGCCAGGGTGAATCGCGAAAGTTGGATCACCTGCTCACCGGGACACCTCGATCTGCACCACCGCACTCGGCTACGTCTCCCGGATCTCGCGCTGTCCCAACACTGCAGGTCACGGGTCGGCTGCGGCAAGGGCGGGTGACGGTATCGCAGACGTTGGGTGATGCTGACAGAGCAGTACCAGCGCGCGGCGTTGGCGTGCCGACGGCACTGTCCCTACCGTGCGAGATTCCAGGAGGTACCCATGCGCAAGGTCTTCGCTCGCGGCGCGCTGTGCGCGCTCTGGATCACGACGGGTTTCGTGTCGGCCCAGGGCCTCGCGTCGGAGGTTGCCAAGGCGCGCGCGCACATCGAGAAGAAGGAATGGGAGGCGGCGCTCGGCGTGCTGCTGCCGTTGGTCGAGCGCGCGAGTTCCGATGCGGA
>JAYUCN010000323.1:0-12280 GCA_043740335.1 Planctomycetota bacterium | reverse complement strand
GCAGCGAGGGCCACGCAATGCGCATCCGCGCGCGCAGCGTGCGGCCGAACCAGGCAGCCAGGTTCTCCGCGCTCGTGTTGCCGATCGGCAGCACGATGACCTCGTCGGCGGGCACGAGGTAGCGCCGCTCGCGATACCGGATCTCCATGTGCGCACCGACCTTCACCACTGTGAGCACCGGGTGCTGCCCTGGGATGAGCAGGTGTTCGTCGAGTTCGTTGCACAGGGTGCGCACGAGGGGCTTGATCTCCTGGAAGTTGACGACGAGTCCGTGCTGGTCCAGCTCCGTGTGCAGATCGACCCAGACCTTGTAGTTGTGGCCATGCAACCGCTCCGCCGAACCATCGGGGAAGATCAGGAAGTGGGCGGCGCTGAACTTGAGGTAGTCCTTCGCGATCGAGATGGACCAGCTTTCGTTGGGCGGGGAACTCATTGCGCGCCAGGATACCAGCATGGACGTCGCGGCGATTCCCTGGCGCTCGACCCGCTATGCGGGCGTCGGCATCCACTTCTATGCCGCGGACAGGAAATCGGGTCGCGCGCTCGTGCTGATCAAGATGGAGCCAGGGCACGGCTACCCTCGCCACCAGCATGGCGGCACCGAGGAGTTGCTAGTCGTCCAGGGCAACTACCGCGACGAATTCGGTGAGCACGCCCCCGGCCAGTTCGTGACCTACGCCGACGGCACCGTGCATGGCCCCATCGCGATCGAGGCACCCGGGGCCGTCGCCTGCGTGCTGCTGGCGCTCGCCCACGAGGGCGTGTCGCTGCTCGGCGATCGCGACTGATCGATGGCGCCTTCGCTGCCGAGGGCCCGCGTCGGTTGACCCCGGTGCACTGGGGTTCCATGATCGCCGGCCGTCGAGGAGACCATGCTCAGATCCGCCGCTGCCGCCTCGCTCCTGTTCACGCCGTTGCTGACTGCCCAGGGCAGCGCGCCGAACGAAGCTGCGTTCGACAAGGGCTTCGCGGGCGTGCAAGCGGCGACGCAGAAGGCGAAGTGGAGCGAAGCGCGCGAGGCACTGCGGCAGCTGCTCGCGAGCCACGAACGGCAGCTCTACGTGCTGGCCCAGCGCGACGCGATCGCCTTCGAGATGCAGACCTGCTGCTTCTACCAGCAGGCGCGGGTGCCTCGTCTCCAAGACCTGCTGAAGGGCGAGATCGTGAGCTACGTGCCGGCGACCGGACGCATCAAGCTCCGCTACGGGACGGATGTCGCCGACTGGGAGGCACACGGCGACCTGCTCGTGCATCCGCTCGTGTTCGCGGGCAACTACTCGTTCACGGTGTCCGGCAAGGCCTATCCACCCGAGCAGGAGTCCTTGACGCTGTACTTCGACCTCGACCCGGACGGCGACACTTGCTATCTCGCCGACTTCGGCTTCCGGATGCAGGACCATGGCCGTCACGCGGTCGAACTGCAGGCGCGAGTGTCCTAGAGTCACGGCGAGAAGCCCGTACCGATCGCGGAAGGCAAGTCGACGGCGCAACCTGGAGAGCCGTTCATGGCGACCGTGAAGGTCGGACAGGGTCAAGTCGATCTGCTCTTCGACAAGAAGTCGATGCTGCGCGCCAAGCGGCGCAAGGGCGACTTCGGTCAGGTCGGCTACTTCAAAGGTGCGGTCGAGGAGATCGTGCTCGAGGGAACGATAGAACCGGCCTGGCTCGAGGGCCGCATCGACGAGGAATTGGCCAAGCAGCGCGAGACGTTCGCGCAGTCGTTCCAGACCGCGAAGGAGCTACCGGCGTGGCTGTTCGAGCAGCCCAAAGTCGAACGCACGCAGCCGAAGTCGACCTCGTGGGTGCCCGGGCTCAAAGGCGGCGTCTCGTCGTCGCTGCGGGGCGTGTTCGACCACCTCGACAAGGGCGAGTTCGCCGCGGCACAGGCGGCCCTCGCGAAGCTCGGCACCCGCGACGTCACGGCAGTCACGCGAGACTGGCTCGACGCGCTGCTGCTGCTGCGCCTCGGCCGCGCAGAGTCTGCAGAGCCGGCAGTGGCGAAGGCGCTCGCAGCGGAGCCCGACTCGAGTGTCGTGCGCGCGCTGCGAGCGAGCGTACTCGAGGCGCTGGGGCGCCCCGTGGAGGCGCTCGCAGAACTGCAGTCAACACTCGCGGCCGATCCGGGCGAGGCACAGCTCTACGAAGTGCTGTGCCCCTTGCTGCTGCGGCTCGGGCGTCAGGCGGACGCAGCGCACTTGCTGCGCGACGCGAAGGTCGAGCACGGGCTGTGGGACGACGTCGGTGCGTTGGATCGACTGCTGGCAATGGCCCAACGCGGGCCCGCGTGGCCGCGCCGCTTCCTGCTCCGCAGTACGCACTACGAGGTCACGTCGGACATCGATGCCAAGGTGTGTGCACGCGCGTGCAGCCTGCTCGAGGAGTCCTACGTGAACCTGATGGCGCAGTTCGCCTGGGTCAAGGAAGCGAAGGACGCCGCGCGCTTCCGCGTCTTCGTGTTCTCGGGCGAAGCCGGCTATCAGGAGTACACCAAGGCGATCGTCGGCGCCGCCGTGCCTCACACGGCAGGGCTCTACTCGCCGGTCCTGAAGCAGCTGCTCATCTGGAACCTGCCGCAACGCGAAGACATGGAGCGGACGATCCGGCACGAAGGTTTCCACCAGTTCCTCGACCGCGTGATGGCCGATCCGCCGAGCTGGTTCAACGAGGGCCTCGCGGAGTTCTGGGAGCGCGCGCAACGCGAGAACGGCCGGTTTCAGGGCGGCCAGATCCGCGCCGAACACATCGCGACGCTGATCCGCAGTCGCAGCCTGCTGCCGAAGCTCGAGCAGTTCGTCTACGGGACCGAGGCCGACTTCTACGCGAACGCGCAGCTTCGTTATGCGCAAGCGTGGGCACTCGTACACTTCCTGCGCAAGGGGCCGCCCATCCACACGACGCGCTTCCAAGCCCTGTGGGAGCAGCTGCGGCAGGCGAAGAGCACGCGCGCGGCAGTCGAGGCGGCGTTCGCCGGAGTCGACTGGCCGCGGTTCGAACAGGCCTTCTGGGACCACATCGCGACGTTGAAGCGATGAGCCCCTTCACCGGCAAGTCTTGAACGCCGTTCAAGACTTGCCAATGAAACGGGCTCATGTGGGTTCCGGGCAGGGCCCGGGTTGGCCCCCGACATCCGAACCGGGAAGCCGGGCTACGACTTCGTCACGTCCGCCAGCACCTTCTCGGCAATGTTGTTCGGCACCGGCTCGTAGGCGGCGGGCTCCATCGTGTAGGTGCCACGCCCCTGCGTCAGCGACCGCAGCTGCGTCGAGTACTGGAACATCTCGGCGAGCGGCACCTTGCCGGTCACGACATTGATGCCACCGGGGTTGCTGATCATCTCCTCGACGATGCCGCGCCGGGAACTCAGATCGCCGATCACGTCGCCCGTCTTGTCTTCGGGTGCTTCGATCTCGATCTTCATGATCGGCTCGAGCAGCTGCGAGTTGCCTTCGGCAGCGAGACGGAAGGCGAGCACGCCGGCGGCTTCGAACGCCATCGAACTCGAGTCGACGTCGTGGCTCTGGCCGTCGTAGAGCTCCGCGACGATCTTGCAGTACGGGAAGCCGATGCGACCGCCGCCCTTGACTGCATTCTCGATGCCGGCCTCGACGGACGAAATGTACTCACGCGGCACCGAGCCACCCTTGACCGAGTCGATGAACGAGAAGTCTTCCACCGTCTCGTCGGGGCGGAACTTGACGCGCACCACGGCGAACTGGCCCGAGCCACCCGTCTGCTTGATGTGGCGGGCCTCGACCTGCCTGGGCGCCCGCAGCGTCATCTTGTAGGCGACCTTCGGGCGGCCGACGGTGACGGCGATCTTGTAGTCGTTCGTGATCATGTTGCACTTCACCTCGAGGTGCAACTCGCCCATGCCCGAGATGACCATCTGGCCGGTCTGGTCGTCGGTGCGCGCTTTGAACGTCGGATCCTCGCGCACGAGCTTGCCGATGACTTCCGACAGCTTGTCGCGATCGGCGCCCGACTTGGTCTCGATCGCCATGCTGATGACGGTGTCCGGGAAGTTCATCGCCTCGTAGATCACCGGGTGCTCGCGCGTCGACAGCGTGTCGCCCGTGATCGAGTCCCGGATGCCCACCGCCGCGACGATGTCGCCGGCGCCCGCGATGTCGATCGGCTCGCGCTGCGCGGCGTGCATGCGCACGAGTCGGCCGATGCGCTCGAACCGGC
This sequence comes from Planctomycetota bacterium, assembly GCA_043740335.1. Lineage (GTDB taxonomy): Bacteria > Planctomycetota > UBA1135 > UBA1135 > UBA2386 > DASVAL01. The sequence continues at coordinate 8,092 of JAYUCN010000323.1, read as the reverse complement.
GCGTGCGCGCGTTGTAGTACTTCTCGCCCTGGCTCATTCTGCCCGTGTAGATGCGGATGAACGTCAGGTCGCCGTTCGGGTCGCTGATGGTCTTGAAGACGAGGCCCGCGAACGGCTGGTCGGGCAGCAACTCGCGCAGCACTTTCTCGTCGTTCTCCGGGTTCGTCCCTTCGATCGCAGGCCGGTCGAGCGGACAAGGCAGGAAGTCGACGATCGCGTCCAGCACGTTCTGCACACCCTTGTCCTTGAAGGCGGCGCCGCAGAACACGGGCGTGATCTTGAGGTCGAGCGTGCCCTGACGGATGGCGATCATGATCTCGGGGATCGTGACCTCCTCGCCCTCGACGAACTTCTCGAGCACGGTGTCGTGGCACTCGGCCACGGCCTCCACCATGACCTCGCGACGCTTCTTCGCTTCGGCCAACAGCTCGGGCGGCACCTCGCCGACCGTCATCTCACGCGCATCGTCGTCGGTCCACGTGCACGCCTTCATGTGGATGAGGTCGACGACGCCAGTGAACGCCTTCTCCTTGCCGATCGGCATGACCAACGGCACGGGGTTGGCGTTGAGCCGCGTGCGCATGGACTCGACGGCCTTGTAGAAGTCGGCCCCCGTGCGATCCATCTTGTTGACGAACGCAACTCTCGGCACCTTGTAGCGGTTGGCCTGGCGCCAGACCGTTTCCGACTGCGGCTGCACGCCGGCGACCGCACAGAACACGCCGACCGCGCCATCGAGCACACGCAGCGAACGTTCCACCTCGGCCGTGAAGTCCACGTGCCCAGGCGTGTCGATGAGGCTCATGCGATGCTGGCGCCAGTGGCACGTCGTCGCCGCCGACGTGATCGTGATGCCGCGTTTGCGTTCCTCCTCGAGGTAGTCCATCGTCGCCGCGCCTTCGTGCACCTCGCCGATCTTGTGGCTCTTGCCGGTGATGTAGAGGATGCGTTCGCTGAAGGTCGTCTTGCCCGCGTCGATGTGCGCAATCACGCCGAAGTTCCGGTAGGTCCGGATCTGCTGGACGTCCTTCGACTCCTTCTTGTCAGACATGGCAGGGCGGGGGGTTGAGCTCGGAGGGGACATGCGGGGATGACACGCTTGCACGTGTGGCGCGGCCGGCGGTCAGTGCAACCCAGCGCAGCCGCGGCACCTGGGGAGCGAACCGCGGGCTTGGATGGGCCCGCGATAGAAGGCGAAGAACGGTAGCGTTCAGCCACTTCTGGTCAATGGCCGAACCGGATCGTGCTCGCTATCGACCGCGGCGAGCCCGTCGCTGCAGCGGCCTTGCCAGCGCCAAGAGCCACCTCCCGCCCAGTTTCCCCACACCTCCATCCGATGTGAGGCAGAACTCGACGACAGGAACCGACACCACATGGCACTCGCATCTCGTCTGCTCACCCTAGGACTCGTGTTCGCCACGTGCGGTGCCGCCGCGGCCCAGCGCACGCCCGACGAGGCGCTGCGCGCGCTGCAGGACGGCAACCGCAGGTTCGCCGCCGAGAAGTCGGTCCTGCAGCCCACCGGCGAAGGAATCCGTCGCACGCTGTCGCGCGGGCAGAGCCCGTTCGCCATCGTGTTGTGCTGCGCCGACAGCCGCGTGCCGCCCGAGCACGTCTTCAACGCCGGACTCGGCGAGTTGTTCGTCGTGCGCGTCGCCGGTCACGCCTGCGATGCCGAGACACTGGCTAGCATCGAGTACGCCGTCGACCACCTGAACGTGCCGCTCTGCGTCGTGCTCGGCCACGAGAGCTGCGGCGCCGTCGCCGCCTGCATCGCCCAGGTCGCGGCCGAGGGCCAAGGCCACGCCGGCGAACACAGCCCGGCGATCCAGAACCTGCTCGAGCAGATCGAACCGGCGGTGCGCAAGGCCCGCGCGCGCGACCTCGGCGGCAAGGAACTGCACGACGCCAGCGAGGAGGAACACGCGCACGTCACGGTGCAGGAGTGCATGCGCCGCAGTGCCCTGCTGCGCCGCCACGCATCGCTCGGCAGGTTCCGCATGGTCGCCGCGCGCTACCACCTCCAGAGCGGCGAAGTCGAGTGGCTGCCGAATCGGTCGCTGCCGGCGGAACCGCTGCAGATGGACCACGCCACGCCGGGCACCGTTGCCATGAACGTGCCGCCGCACGTCGCCCTGCGCATGCTGCAGGCCGGCCACCGGCGCTTCCTCAGCGACGGCAGGCCCGCCGCCGATCTCACCGCCCAGCGGCGCGAGGCGCTGACCCACGGGCAGCAACCGAGCGCGATCGTGCTGACGTGCGCCGATTCGCGCGTGGCCCCCGAACACGTCTTCGACGCGGGGCTCGGCGAGCTGTTCGTGATCCGCATCGCCGGCAACACGCTCAACGACGACGCGCTGGCCAGCATCGAGTACGCCGCCGCTCATACGGGGGCATCGCTGCTCGTGGTCATGGGGCACACGGCGTGCGGTGCGGTGAAGGCCGCGTCCGAGCAGCCCGATGCGCACGACCTGTCACCCAACCTGCGCGCGTTGCTGACGCGCCTCGAACCGGCGGTAGCACAGGTGCGCGGGCAGGCCCAGGGCCGCGACCTCGTCGATCTGGCGGTCGCTGCGAACGCGCTGCGCACGGTCGCGGAGGCACGTTCCCGCAGCGCCCTGTTGCGGCGGCTCGAGGAGCAAGGGCGCTTCGCGATGCTGCCGGTGGTCTACGACATCGCGTCGGGCGACCTGCATTGGCTCAAGGATGCGCGCGAAGGGGACGCCGCGGCACCGCCGGCGGCGCCGCATGGAGAGACCATGGCGCCCGGTGGGGAGCATGACGACGCGCATGGTGCGGACGCGCAGCACACAAGGCATGAGGCTGCCAAGGAGCACGAGGTTCCCGTGCTGGAGTGGGCCAACCATGTGGCGCCGAATGACGAGGCCCCCCATCGGATGGCTGAAGGTGCTCTGCCAGAACACGCGGCCGAACACGGTGTGGGTGATGACACGCACCAGGCCACGGCGCCGCATGCCGTCCCTGGGCACGGCCCCGCAGTACCGAGCGCACACGCTGGCAGCGAGGCGCCAAAGGGTGGCCGCCAATGGACGGATCCCACCGTGCTCGTCGGCATGACCGGCGTCGTGTCGCTGCTGCTGGCCGTCGTGCTGGCAGTGAAGAAGCGCGGCTGACGCCGGCGAGCTACTTCAGGAACGCTTCGAACAACTGCCGGCGCTCTGCGTCGACCTCGTGGTCGAAGTAGAAGAGACGAAACTTCTTGAAGTCCGCGGCGACCTGCGCCTTCGTCTTCGTCGGCATCGCCGCGATGTAGTCGTCGAGCACCTGCTCGAAGTCCTGGACGACGATGCCGGGATCGCGGCGGCGCAGTTCGCGCATGAGTTCGCGGTCCCACGTCACGAGCTGGGCTGGCAATGGCGCAGGCGTCGAGGCGAACCAGATCTCGCGCCAGGGATCCTCCCTGCCGTAGCTCTGCTCGAACATGAATTGGACACCGCGTCGCTCGAGGTAGCCGGGATACTTCGTGTAGTCCCTCGTGTGGCCCTTCTTGCCGCGATTGCCGATCGGCAAGTGCGCGATGTAGGCGTCGGTCAGACCCCCCGCACACTCGATCGCGATTGGCGCGCGCGACCGATAGGCGAGATTCGCGTGGCTACCGGCGATGCCGATCCGGACGTCGAGACCGGCGAACAGTGGCTTCAAGTGCTCGCCGCATGCGCGGAACGCATCGGCCCATGTGAACCCCGGTTGAAACTCCTTCACCGAGATGACCCGATTGTCCGAGACCGGGTTCAGGTGGTTCTCGAGCCCCGCCGGCTCGACGCGCAGCGCAAGCCCGACCACGAGCAGACCAGCGAGCACCGGCTGCAGCCACCGCGGTCGCCAGCGCAAGCATGCCATGTCGAAGGCGAGCAACAGCGCAGGCAGGACCGGCAACAGGAAGCGTGCGAACATGAAGTCGCCGCCGACCCACATGACGAAGCCAAGGTAGGGCAGCGTGAACGCGAGGATCGCGAGCCACGGGCGCCGGCCCAGGAACGCGCTGACGGGCGCCAGCAGGTCCGGTCGCCGTGCGAGGAACCACCACGGCATCAGCACGGCAGGCAGCAGCGCGTAGTAGCAGCCGCCGAAGCCAGCGATGTAGTTCCAGCCTTGCCCAAGATCCGGATCCCCGCCTGACTTCGCATAGAACGTGTTCGGCACCCAGTAGCCGTAGTAGGAGTGGCGCCAGAGCAGGTAGGGCACGAAGGCGAGCACGAAGGGCACGACGTAGGCGACGAGCAGCAGCGGAGCGCGGCGACGCCACGTATCGAACAGCACGAACAGCCCCGTCATTGCCACGAACAGCGCGCCATCGGGGCGCGTCATCGCGCAGAGCACACCGACGAAACCCGCGAACCACGCTTCGCGCACGCAGCGCAGCGACAACGACGAGCGCAGCAGCACGGTCGCGAGCAGCACGAACAACGCTGTCTCCAGGCCGGCCGGGGCCAGCGACGACGCGTGGTGGATCGCCGCGTATCCGCACGCCGCGATCGGGACTACCGCGCGTCCCCCACTCGCACGCCACGCAATCGAAGCCAACAGGAACACGACTCCCGCATGGCACACGATCCCGGACACGATCGACCACGTCTCGAGACCTCTGTCCGAGAACCCGAGCTGCACGCCAAGCGCGAGCCACATCGTCCAGCTGAAGTTCGTGTAGCCCTCGACCGGGGGCTCGCTCGGATCGAGGTTGAAGACGAGGCCGTGACCGTCGACGAAGTTCTGCGCGTAGCGGAACGAGATGAACGCGTCGTCGCACGTCCAGCGCAGAACCCACGCCTGCCAGGTCGCGGCGAGCACGGCCACGGCAGCGATGGTCCAGAACACGTAGCGGCGCGGCATCGGCGGGGACGAAGGGTAGCTCACAGGAGTGCGTTCGCCAGCCGCGCCCGCGCAAAGAGACCACGCCATCGACGCAGCCCGCTGCCCTTACCACGACGAACCAGCTGTTGGCCCACCCCACGAAGCGTTGCGAGAAATCGCCTGCGGTGACCGGCCGCCCTCCCCTGACGGGTTCGTTCCCCACAACAACCAACAACCACAAGGAGATGACCGTGAAGACTGCCCAGATGATCCTGTCGCTCGCCGCCCTGCTGTTCGCCATGCCCGCCATGGCCCAGTCGGACGTCATGCCTCCCCAGAAGAAGCCGATCCGTCTGACGATCGACGCCGACGCCGACTTCGCCATCGCCCTCGTCGCCGCGAACGACCGCGCTCTGCCGGTCTTCGGCAAGTGGGTCCTCAGTGACGCCTTGGTCGTCATCCTCCTCAAGGAGGACAGCGGCAAGTTCTCACTCGACCTCGAGCAGGTCGACAACCCCACGTTGAGCCACTGGCAGGCTGCCACCTTCGACGCGAAGAAGGGCCTCTCCATCCACGCGATCCAGAAGATCGACGCCGACTATGCGGCCCCGCCCAAGCTGGATGCGGACGCCATGCCAGATGCCACGGCCTCGGACTCAGACGCCCAGAGGCCGAAGCCGGCCCTGGTCCCCGCGACTCCGCCGATCGCTCTGAAGGTCGAGCAGGCGGGCAAGCAGTGCAAGTTGCACGCGACCTTCCAGGCACCCACGGATGACTACCGCCTCGTGCTCGTCCGCGTCGACGAGACTGACGACGGCATCGCCGACGTCTACCTCTATCGCAAGCTGCCGGGCAAGGGCGAAGGCATGCACGACGTCATCGAGACCCACTCGGTCGCGGTCGCCATGGCCTGCGGCGGTGCGGTGCGCGTGTTCCTCGCCGAGGGCACGAACAGCCGGCCCGGTGAAGCAACCGCGTGGAAGCTGTTGGCCAAGCTGCCGAAGTGATGCAGCTGCACGCTTCGCACCGGCGGCACCGCGACCGACGCGGCGGCCGCCGGTCTCGCGTCAGATGGTCGCGGCCCCAGGTCATGGGTCACCGGCGAATCGACGTGCTTCGACGGACATCGGTCGACTCTACTGCTCGAGGAGTTCTCGGCCGAAGCGGATGGGCACGCCGTAGTTGGAACCGGAAAAACCGGAGAGCACCGCGGCATTGACGGCGATCACCCTGCCGTCGGACCCGAAGACCGGGCCGCCGCTGCCGCCGTGCGTCGTCGCCGCGTCGTACTCGATGAGCTTCTCGCGCACGGTGCTGATGGTTCCCTGCGTGAAGATCGGTGTGAAGCGATCGGTGGCAGCGAGTCGGAAGATCGCGGTCGTCATGTCGGCTGATTGCGACCGCAGTGCATCGACAACCTTCGAGTCAGACTTCGCCATCAGTGCACTGAGACCGGTTGGGTAGCAGACGAGAATCGCCCGTCGATCGGCGAGGTCTTCGATCGATCCGTCGTGCAGCGGCAGTCGGGGTATTCCCGCACTCGCGTCCGGTGGCAGACGGAACACCGCCACATCGAGGTCGTCCGAACGGACCCGGATCGAATCCGTCGGGATCGAAATCGGGGCCCGGCCGGGAAACGTCGCAGTGAGGCTCACAAGAACCACCTGCCCACCTCGCGGCAACCTCTGCAGATCCGACTGTGCCTCCCATGGCTTCACGACGTGTCGGCAGGTCAGCACTCTGCCGTCGACGTCGGCGAGGAACCCACTACCGGTGTTCTCGTGTCTCATGGGATGGCCTCCGGGGCCGGACAGCGCCTCACCACTGGTCCCGCGGACTTCGACAATGGCGTGTACGAGGCAGACGCCTCGAAACCACTCCGACCACACTCTCTCGATGGGACGCTGCTGTGCATGCACTCGCTCGATCTCGGCGATGACTGACTGGTTCTGCTGCTGCGCCTGCTGTTTCTGGGTCACCTCGTGCACCGCCAAGGAGCCGGCGCCACTGAGCAGGACAGCCATCGCTGCAGTCAGGGTGAGCGACCCTGTCGAGCGCGGACGACCGCGATCGGGCCAAGGCAGATCAGGAGGCGCGGATCGCATCGGTTCTCGTCGATGGCTCACGGCAAGGAGCATCGCGGCAAGTGGCCTCGACAACCAGTCTCCAGTGATCCTACGGTCCAAGGAGTTCGCGCGCGTACCGGATCGGAACCCCGAGGTTGGCGCCCGCGAAATCGCGTTGGATCGCGTAGTTGACGGCAAGCACCGTCCCATCGGCACCGAGAACAGGCCCACCGGAACCGCCATGCGTCGTCGATGTGTCGAAGACGATCAGCCTTTCCCTTACACCACCAATGATTCCCTGAGTGATGACGGGCGTGACGAGCCCGCCAGCAGCCAGGCGGGCAATGGCGGTCGTCATGTCGCTCGACTGCGATCGCAGCTCGTCGACGACTGCTTGGTCGGCTTTCGCCAACAAGGCCTGCAAACCGGTCGGGTAACCGATGACGATCGCCCGCTGGTCCGGCATGGCCTCCGTGGGTCCGTCATGCAGGAGCAGGACCGGCACCCCCTCAACCGCGGCCGGCGGCAGACGAAGCACCGCCAGGTCGAGGCCGTCACCGTGGCACTTGATCGACTCCGTCAACACCGCCACAGGTGCGCGGCCCGGAAACGTCGCCGTCAGGTGCAGGAATTCCGGTGTCACGCCCTGCTCCAACATCTTTGTGATCCGCGGCTCCCCGGTCCACGGCGCCGCCACGTGTCGGTTCGTGAGGATGTGCCCTGCCGGACTCGCCAGGAACCCCGAACCCGTGTACTCGACCTCGAAGGGCTCCGTACCATCGAGCGAGAGCCAAGTCTGGTCCTTCATGCGCAACCGGTAGACGCCGTGCAAGAGGCACACGCCACGGCTCGATTCGGAGTACACGCGCCGCATGATGTCGTCGGCCGCACGGTCGCGCGCCAACGCTGCGCTCGACTGGGCCTGATGGTCCTGGTTGGGCAGGACGGAGTAGAGCAAGGCGGCAATCCCTCCTCCGACCACGACAACCACTCCGGCTGTTGCGAACAGTGGGCCGTAGCGCCGGCGCGCGCGGCGCAGCAACCGGCCAAGCGTACCAACGGGTCGAGTCACCAAGGACTCGCCGGCCAGATGGCGCTCGAGTTCGTCGGCCAGATCGCCCGGCGAGCGATAGCGGCGCGTGCGGTCCTTCTCGAGCGCAGTCATGACGATCCAGTCGAGGTCGCTGCGCAACGCGCTGCGCAGCGCCCGCAGA